>NZ_CAWUDP010000004.1:0-225013 GCF_963920835.1 Scytonema sp. PCC 10023 | reverse complement strand
GGGCTAAATGCCACGCTCCAGACCCCAGAGCTATGCCCAGTCAGGGTTTGCGAATGCTTGCCTGTTGCCACATCCCAGAGTTTGATGGTGTTGTCATCACTGCCAGAAGCCAAGGTTTTGCCATCCGGGCTAAATGCCACGCTAGAGACCCCAGAGCTATGCCGAGTCAGGGTTTGCGAAATTTTGCCTGTTGCCACATCCCAGAGTTTGATGGTGTTGTCATCACTGCCAGAAGCCAAGGTTTTGCCATCGGGGCTAAATGCCACGCTCGAGACCCCAGAGCTATGCCCTTGCAAGCGATTGCGTTCTTTGACATTATAAACAGCGTTGAGCAAGGTAGCTACAACTTGTAGAGGAGGATTATCTTTTGAGCGCAGTGGTTTTGCGGAACGTAAAGCTTCAATGAAGGCATCAAACTTTTTGTCTTGATTCCAAAGTTCAGTGGAATAATTAGCAAGGGCTTCACTTTGACCTATCTGAATTTGTTGTGCTTGCCGCCATTGCAACCAGCTAAAGCCACCCAAGCCAGAAATAACCGCAAAAACACCAGACAGTCCAAAAACAAGAAATTGCTGCCTGCGTTTTCGTTGTCGAACGCTAACTTGAATAAAATCTCGCTCCTCCTGCGTCATTTCTTCGGTACGCTTGTGCAACCAATCTTCTGCCACAGTCAACGGCACACCACGCAACAAAGCCCCAGAGTCATGGTTGTTATTTTTCCACTCTCGTAATCCTACCTTCAGCCGTTCTTGCCAAGTGCGAAATTCACGGTTAGCATTTATCCACTTTCGCAAAGTTTCCCATTCCCGAATCAGCGCTTCATGCACCACCTCTACCGTATCTTGTGCGAAAGAGACCTCTCCCCCAACCCCTCCCCTACGAGGGGAGGGGCTTTCAATCCCCCCTTCCCTGCTAGGGAAGGGGGGCAGGGGCGTTAGGTCTCCCCCCGTCACCACCAACCGCGCTTGATACCCCGCCAAATAACTCACCAAGCCCCAATTATCTTCCCCAACTTCCGCACGAGTCGCTATACGTCGAGTATCCTCCGTCCCTTCCCCAGGACGCACTAATTGTACAAAAATTCGCTCTGCCTGTTTTTGCTGTGACTCATTAAGTTGTTGATAAACCTCTTCTGCATGATTAGCGATCGCCTTCTTAACTCCGCCAATTTCATCGTATGCTTGGTGAGTTAACACCCGGTTTTCTTGCTTCTCCCACAGTCGAGTTAAAGCAAATTCCAATAAAGGCAAATTACCCGGTTCTTGTCCCACATCATCCAAAATTCGTTGCGTCAGTTGCGCTTCTAATTGCACCTCTAACTTTTGTGCAGGTAGTGCGATCGCATCTTCTAGTTCCTCCCGTTTCATCGAACTCAACAACTGAGGTGTAAACTGCTGCAACGCATCCCGAAACGGACGGTAGGAAAGCACATAACTGTAAAAGTCAGCTCGTAAGGTGAAAACCAGTGTGAGATTTTCTTGAGAAATAGCAGCAAGCATTGCATCAGCAAAGCCTTCTTGTTCTTCCTTCTGGCAAAGAGTATAAAGTTCTTCAAACTGATCTGCAACTAATAACAGACGTTTACCACCGTTGCGTTCTTTAATGCTATACGCTACTTGCTGCAAAGTAATTCTACCCTGCTGCATATCACCTGCCAGTCCCGCCGCTTCCCGTAGTAGTCCAGTTTCACTCAGTTCTGGCTCTAATAAACGCACCAACGCACAAGCCAACTGATAAAATGGTTGATTACCAGGACGAAAAGATGAAATCAGCCAGTTTCCCTCACTTCGCAACTGGGGAATCAGTCCTGCAAACACCACAGAAGATTTACCACTACCACTCGGACCAATTACACCTACCAAAGGCTGTTTGCGAATCGTTTGAAGTAACTCATTCACAAAAGTCTCCCGTCCAAAAAAGAAAGCTGCATCCTCTTCCCCAAAAGCAGACAATCCCTGGTAAGGGTTGGGTGGAATAACATCTGTTTCAAAAGTAGTTGAGACATCAGTTAATTCATTTTTCTTCAGAACCGGAGTTTGATGCTCCATAAAAGCCATCATCTGAGATTTACCTAACTCGTAGGCATCCTCTATATCTAGCCCAGCACCTAGAGCATCGTAAAATGCCACAGCAAAGGCAATAGCTGCTTCATCACCCACAGCTTTATTCATGCCAATGACATATTTTACATATTGGCTAATAGCCTCTGCTTGCACTTCTGAATAACAAGCATTGAGAACAACACACTCCACACCCTTTCTCGCAAACAGCTTAAACATACTTGCTAGCGCGTCAGCTTGTACATACACCATCTGCTTCATCTCATTTTCGAGAACAATTCCATCCTCCGCAGCCCCGTGTCCGCTAAAGTGAACAATTTGCGGTTGAGTGTCGAGAATAGCGCGGTAAAAATCACGCGATCGCACAGCCCACTTTTGCTCTAATTTAAACTGTTTCCGCTTCTTTGCTCGTTGCAACCCCTCATCAATTTCCCGCACTTCTACATCAAGTTGCAGTTTAGAAGTATCTCTAGGATTTGCAGCCAGCAGCAAAATCGTTTTGACACGCGCTTGATTATTCATCAGGGAAGAAGTGTAATGGTTTGTAGAAGCCCGTACTATCACCAGTACCACTACAACTGCTTATCTACTCTTTACGGGCAGAGTAATTAGGACTTACACATTAAGCCACAAGTTGATAATCGGTGTTGTATGTTCCAGTCGCAAGCGCTGCACCATGTAGATACCTGAAAGTCTTATTATACAAAGATTTTAAAATTAACCAGAATTTTTTACCTACCTGCGGAATGTGGGTTCATTAAATACTGTCTCTTGTTTTTTGGGATAATATCAAGTCCGGTTAATTAGTTATTATTCCGTGGAGGAGTGCAAAAACCTTACACGTAGCTATAAATTTTTCATGGTTAAACACTACAATGAGTTGCCGGACGCCAAGAACTATGAGGCGTGACAGTAGATGCATTCGCTGTCAGAAATACCTCACCTTTGGCATTTATCACCCACCCGCTAGCTTCTACAATCGGTTGTGGTGTGGGCTTATGGGGATTGCTGCTGACACTTTGTGTAGAGCGGGTTTCATTTTCAGAGTCAACAACAATCCAGTTTGCGATCGCAGCATCACTGATCAGGGGTTCTGTGGGACTGGCTGCTAAGCCTCCACGTCCAGTAATGACAAATCTGTTTTCATGTCGATTTGCACCAGCTTGACACACTTGGGATACTTGTGGTTCCACGATATCCACTGGCAAGTTGACTAATCCCTGACTCGGGTCGATGCTGGGATTGTTGATTTCCACTGTACCATTTAACTGAGGACCTGCCTGAGAACTGGCATTAATATCGCTCAAATCAGTAAGTTCAGGACGCTTCTGGAGTCCATAAACCCCAGCAGAGGTAATCGTAATTCTACCTCCCTTCCCTTGGTCAGCGTTGGCAATAATGTCGCTATTCTCACTCTTGACGGCGAGGATGAAACCCGACGGAGCATTGATGGTGATATCTCCACCATTAGCATTGTTGCCAGCTTCAGCAGAAATCAAGCTATTGCGACGCATCAAGATAAAATCACGCACTTGCAAATCAATATTACCACCCTCACCAGAAGCAGTCGCTGCTTGTAGTTTGCCTTCGTTGTCCAGCGTAATCGAGTTAGCCCTGATGAATAATGAGCCTGCACTCCCTGTTCCTTGACTGCTGACAGTGACTTGCGATCCATCCTGAACAGTGAACTGCTCAGTCGTTATGTTCACATTTCCGCCTCGACCGGTGCCAGATGTCGTGGCAAATATCCCACTCGTCTTAGTATCGTTTGTCTGATGAGTTATGGAAATCTCATTAGCTTGAATATCTATGTCACCAGCATCACCCCGACCAGAGGTACTGGTAATAAATTGACCACCATTCGTCAACTCCACCCCTTTGGCACGAATCGTGATATTACCTCCTCGCGACGCGCTGCGGGTTTCTGCGGTTAAACTTCCCTTGTCAGATACACGTAAATTTCCAGTACTAACATTAACAGTGATGTTACCTGCTGGACCTCTAGCTCTTCGCTCACTCCGCGTTCTCAACTCACTAGCTTCAGGCGATCGACGCGGCTTCAATGCACCTAGAGATGGTTTCTTGCCAGAGATTTCGACAAATTCTTTAGCATTGATTTGAATATTACCAGATCTCTCGCCACTATTCGTTTGTGTTGACACTTGGGACCCAGCAAGGATAGAAACAGAGCGCCCATTAATATTGATATTATTAGCATTACCTTGTCCACCGGGGAAATTTGCGGCTTCACTGCCAACTTCAGTGAGGAGAAAGCTATTACGCAAAGACACTGGACCATTTGATTGTACTGTAATGTTTCCAGAATCTTTTCTGTTAAAGCTGTTGGCTGCCAGTTGGCTGTTATCAGCTAAAGACACTGATTCATTGCCTTGCAGTGATATGTTTCCTGCACCTCTGACATCAGAAAAACTGCTGCTGACAAGAAAAGCATTTGATAAAGAGATAGAACCGTTGGCTTTGAGTGATATATCTCCGCCCCCTAGTCCGTTTCTTATGCTGAAAGTCGAAATTACCTTGTCTTCCGGGCTGACATCTTGCCCAATTAACGAAATTGAGCCAGTTGCTTCCAGTGATACGTCTCCACCACGTCCTTTTCCCTGAGGCTGAGTATTGAGTGCCGGCTCAACAGTCGAATTAGGTTTTCTGGCAACATTATTTATAGAAATATCTCCAGCGCGAATATAAATGTTTCCCGCACTACCAACGCCACCAGTATTAACAACATTAACAATCTGGCTCTGCTGATTGATTTTCACTGTTCCAGTAACATCGAGCGTAACGTCTCCCCCTGGTGAACTACTTGCTGTTAAGCCTTTTTCTATACCAGCAAAAATTGTACTTCCTTCCAACAGGTCTATGTTACGAGCGGTGATTCCGACTCTACCCGCTCCTTTATCGCTGACATTAACTGAAGCGTTGTTGATAAACGATACATCGGCTCTCTGTATATCTAAGGGAAAACTCAAGGCAAGATTGTTGTCACGACTCTCAAGCCCTACCTTTCCCGAACCTGCGACTCCCCCCAACTCCACTGCACCATTGGGAGCCTGCAATGTTCCATTGTCCAAGCTCACATTGCCGCCTAATAATAACAAACTCCTACTATTAGGAACCGATAGCGTGGCTTTATTGACTTGAATAGAATTAATTTGTTGATTGGCAATTTGATTAAATAAAAAGGCATTGGGATTGACATTTAGTAATTGAGATGGTAAAGGTTCTAGTGGATTTGCACTGAAAATGTCACCATTGGTTAAGCCAATACCATTAGCTGTCGTTCCTACAAACGAACCCCTAATATCCAAACGAGCATTTTCTCCAAAGATGATTCCATTGGGATTCATGAGAAACAGGTTGGCATGACCGCCTATGACACCCAAGATACCAAAAATTTTGGAGGGGTTTGTTCCCGTGACTCGAGTCAAAATGTTCTCAATGCCAGCAGTATTGGTAAAATAGGCTCCTCGTCCTGAATCAACATTAAATTCGCGAAAACTGTGGAAGAGATTAACTCCTCGAGTTGCCCCACCAGAAATGACTTCGCTGTTGATACCATTAATATTGACACTGGGTGTGACTACGGTTGTATCAGCACCCAAGGTGTTATCAACTGTGATATTGCTTTGAGCTAGTGCAGATTCGCCTGACAAACCAAGAGCTTCACCAATGACCAAACAAGTTCCTAGGGCGAACCAAAAGCTCTTATACCACATGTGTCTGCTCCTATTTTATTGGTATGGCGACCCTCTCTAGTAGGGTCATAGGTCCAAGATCTTTGATAATCTGCATTTGTTGCTCGTTTCGTACGAAAAGGGAACCCGCAAATCCCAGTGAGTTGACGGCGATGGACTCGAAAGATTCATGCGATCGCGGTACAATCAACATCCATTGCCGTGTAACCAGAAGATTGTACGCACCAGATTGCCTGTTTGAACTTATGTCACCGTTTTTTAGGCTCAAATCACGCAGCATCTTATTATAGCACAAAAGCGTTGCTTGAGCCGCTTGTAATGGAGATTTTGCCCAATCAGGGTCTAGTCTTGTAAAGGCGTGTACAAAAGGAAGTTCCGGTATAGTGCCAACATTTTGAAATTTGGCAGATGCAAGCAGAGGTTCAATGGGTATCTGCGGTTCAGTGGGTACGAGTGGAAGTGGAACAAGTTGCAAGTGCTTGTGTCGCTGACTCGCACCTGCGGTCTTACCACCATTGTAAAATACTAAACCATCAATTTGGGCTAAACATGCCCACATCGCTGTAAAATCTTGCAGCGTCAGTAAAGTTTCTTGTTCCTCAAACGCACGCGTGATGAGCAGCAGGTGATAATCAGCAACGTTGTATTTGTTCAAGATGCATACATGGGTGTCGGAAATATCCGCAACAAATAAATCCTCCTCATAGGGAAGAAAAGGATTGAACTCCTTACCAGAAGAGGTGGTTTGTTTTTCCTGTTTCTGCTTAGCTGCCTCTTTACGCGCAAGGTTGGATAAAACTCGCACCAAGAAGCGAACGCCTCCCTGTTCTACGAACTCATACTCTGTTGGAATTGACACCAGCGCTTTGCATCGGAGAGCATGCTCAGTCTGCTCTATAACACGTTTCCACAACGTGCCTGGTTCCAGTAAAATTTCTGTGTGTGCAGTTAGTTTTTGTTCTTGCATGGTGAGATATTTTAACAGTAGAGTGTTTGTTATACTGCGTTTTTTATACAAATTTATTAAACCAACTGCTAAGACGCATAGATATCCAACGGACGGCTTATTTAACAGTTACCAGTTATCAGTTATCAGTGAGCCAGCGCTGCAGGAGGGTCTCCCTCCGTAGGCGACTGGCGAACCCGAAGGGTTATCAGTTTCATCGTTGGGGGAAACACCACACCAAGAGCACCAGAGAGCGTTGGTGGCGGGTTTAAATCCCCCACCATAGCAGGCGTCACTGCGTAGGTAGCTGTTCACTGTTTTAAGGGTAGGGTAGGACATTTTTGTTAAGGATTACCAAGAGAAAAGCCCCGACGTGTGGGTTTTACGCTTGCTAATTCTACTTGAAAACTCACCTGATCACTCATTCCACCATTTTTCGCTTCCAATGTCCATGTACCAGGGCGCAGAGTCCAAAATACAGAATGAGATGATGTAGCTAACTTTTCACCATTCAGCCACCACTCCACAGCCGCTGCGGATGTTCCTGCAAGCTTAAACTCCAGTCTTTGCTTCGTCTCGTCACCTGGATACACCAAGAATACATCGTCCTGATGAGGAGATAGAATCTTTAGCTTGTTATGGCGGTTTTCATTTGAGTCGAAGACATCAGGCGTGTGAGAATGTGGTAAATTGTGTGAATCTGTATCAGAAATTGAAATAGAAGTCAAACTAGATTGGTCTTGCCTTGCCAACCACTCATCATACTCACCAGACAAAGTGAAACGGTTCTGACGTTCATACTCCCCAAGGTTTTCTGCGTAAAAATATTCCTGTACTACTGAAGAACAATCTGGTGTTGGTCGTAACCCCGAATTTGCACAGATGGGTAATTGTACCATATCTTTTGGAGGGGGAAAACTTGCTGGTTCTTGATGCTCATGTAGGTGTAGTATAATCCGATTCCACAAAGGTGCTGCTCCTGTGACTCCAGAAACCTGGCGCATTGGATCGCCATCGAAATTACCTACCCAAGTGGCGACGGTGTAGTCAGTGGTAAATCCAACCGTCCAAGTATCGCGAAAATTCGAGGAAGTGCCAGTTTTAACAGCAGCAGGAAACGGTAAACTCAGCACTGAGTCTACACCAAATGCTGTTGCACGTGCATGGCGATCGCTTAGCATATCAGTCATTAATTGCCATGTCGTCACCCCACCCCCAGCCCCTCCCCGCAAGCGAGGAGGGGAGTAAATGCCCCCCTCTCTGCTTGCGGAGAGGAGCCAGCGCCGTGCGGGGGTTTCCCCCGTTGAGGCGACTGGCGTGGGGATTAGGGGGTGAGGTTCTAGTTGATTAAATGTAGTTATCAGCGACGTTGCTTCTCCCAGTCGTGCCATAGTGAGATAAGCTCTAGCCAACTCCCATAAACTGACTTCGCCACTACCCAAAGTCAATCCTAACCCGTAGTATTCTGCGCTTTGGTTGAGGTGTTCAAACCTCAACTCGTGGAGACGATCCAAAAAAGCCTGCACACCAACTTTTTCTAGCACTCGTACAGCTGGTACATTCAGGGAATTTGCCAAAGCCACACGCACCCGCACTGGTCCGAGGAAGCTTTTGGTATAATCTGTAGGACTGTAGAGTTTTGCACCGGGAATTGCGTAGTGAGCAGGGACATCTGCCAGAATTGTATTTGGGCGAATCACACCTTTTTCCAAAGCCAACTCATACAGAAACGGCTTGAGAGTAGAACCTGGTTGACGCAGCGCCTGAACACCATCATTCCTTCCCTGCTTTGCTTCATTAAAGTAATCAGGCGAACCGACATAAGCCAAAACTTCCCCGGTGTGGTTATCAATCACCAAAGCAGCTGCATCATGGACATTGTTAGCAGCAAGGCTGGAAAGTACTTGCTGCACCTGTGCTTCCACAAACTGTTGCAAGGGACGATCTATGGTGGTGCGGATAGGGCTAGAATTCCTCACCGATTTTGCCCCTCCCTGCTTGGGCTTCTGACTTTTCACGTCATCTGGAAAAACCAACGCGGAACCTAACCCCCCAGCCCCCTTCCCTAATAGGGAAGGGGGAGAATTAAAAGCCTCTCTCAGTATAAAAGCTGCTCCTCTTCCCTCCCCTTTTAGGGGAGGGTTAGGGAGAGGTGGAGAGAGGTTTGGAGAGAGGTTCTCCAGAACCTGTGAAAAGTAAGGCTTGCGCTTAGGGGTTAGGGGTGGGGTGCTTTGCTGACTTGCTAGCCAAAACAAAAAATGTGGTGCAGCAATAATTCCTCGTTTGCGAGACTGAAACGAAATTTCTTCAGCATATGCTCGTTCTGCTTGAGAGCGAGTGATGTACCTATCTTGTACCATACGATTGAGAACGTATTTCTGCCGCTGCTTTAAGCGTTGATAATGTTGCAGTGGGTCAAAGTAAGTGGGATTATTAGGGATAGCAGCGAGCAAACTAGCTTGAGCAAGATTCAGATCGTTCGCAGGTATGGAAAAATAGGTACGAGCAGCTGCTTCCACACCATAGATATTCCCTCCCATTGGTAAACGATTGATGTAAGAAGAGAGGATTTCATCTTTGTTCATTCCAGCGACTAACCGCCAAGAAAGCCAAATTTCTTGAATTTTGCCTGATAGGGTGCGCGAGACTGGATCTAACATCCGCGCCAACTGCATGGTAATTGTAGAAGCACCGGAAACAATTCTTTGAGTGTGTATTGCGTCCTTAAGTGCGCGGGCTGCTGCTTTGAGATCCAGCGCCCCATGATCATAAAAGTCCCCATCTTCTGCTGCGAGAATGGCGTGGATAAAATGGGAAGACACTTGATTTAATGGCACCACAGATGTATGCTCTTGGTCACGAGTAAGCAACGTTCCCAGTGGTAATCCATTGCGATCCGTAAATTCGAGTGCGAGTTGCTGTTGTGCGATATCTGCGGTGTGAATGGGAGCGAAATATGGGAGTAAGCGCACTGTCAGGCATATCAGCAGTAAGCCAATGATAACTTTGCCTCTTGTGCGATTGGCTTTGCCACTGCCCTTAGGGCGATCGCGCTGATGCCAAATTTTCTTTCTCATCTGAACAAGCCACCCCAAACCTAACCCCATCAATGAATCCCCTGCACAGCAAGACATACCTTAAATTTTGCGCTATGGTTCTGACAGAATCAGGAAATATTTCCAAGCTGTAACAATAAAGCTTTATAGCCCTTTTCATCTGAATGAAGTAATTATTTATCTGTGTCCATCTGTGTCCATCTGTGGTTTAATTTTTACTCTTCTTAATGTTGCAATCTATTTAATATTTACATAATACTTCATATAAAAAATCTATCCATTTCCGGAACAATCAGACTAGCTTGGGTATCAATGTAAATCATCCTTATATAGCTTTGTCGCGTGGGCATTGTCCACGACACTTTCGCTTGTCATAATTTTTAAATTTTTAATTGCTTAAACTTTAATACTATACGTCGTGCTAAATATGTTCATAAGAATTTTTATGCAGTCTCTGCTATTCCTAACACTTATGCTAGGAATAGCAAACTGTCATTTTGTTAACATCTCCCCAGGAAGAGAGCAACTTCCTACGGTTTCACAACTCGCACCGCCGCAATTACCAGATTGGATCGAACAGATTAGCCCATTTGCAGACACGAAATCTCTGAACCAAATCCGCATCCGGTTTCAAGAACCTTTAATTCCCGTTGAAAGTCTTGATAGTCCAGAACAACAAAGTTTGTTACAAAAGTTTGAAATATTACCACCTATACCTGGTCATTTTAGATTTTTGACACCGCGTATGGTGGGATTTCAAGCTGATGAAGCCATGCCAAAAGCGACGCGGTTTCAAGTTACCCTGAAAGCAGGCATGGCGGATTTAAAAAATCACCGTCTCGACAAAGATTTGGCTTGGACTTTCAATACTGAACCTATCCAAATAACTAACTTACCTGGTAAAAATCCTATAGAAAAGTCTGAACTTGAACCGATTGATTTACAGGACAAATTGCAATTCACCTCGAATACAGAACTAGATTTAGCTTCGGTACAGAAGCATTTACAACTGATTCCCCAAGGAAAAAACAAGGGTGTGCGGTTTAAGGTAGAATTTGCCAAAGAAGAGAAACCATCGGAACCTCTAGACCCTTTGGAAAAATTCGATTCTTCAACACGTAAATGGATTTATAACTTAACTCTGCAAGAAAATTTACAAAAAGCGACGAATTATCGCCTAGAATTTTCTCCTGGGATACGTCCAGCTTATGGTAATTTACCCAGTGAGCAAACATTTGTCAGTAAGTTATCAACTTATTCTCCCTTACATTTTCAGGGGATTAAGTTTTATGGTCAACCAGATGCTGGTGGAAGCTATGGAAGATTTGTGAATGGTAGCCCTCAGCTTGAATTTAACAATGGCTTAGTTGCTGAATCAGCTATTGAAAATATTAAAATTAATCCTGCACCAAAATCTATTCCACGAATTATACAAGCAATTGATCAAGAAAAAATTATCACTATCAATCCTTATGCTTTAGAACCTGCAACGACTTATACATTTACTATTGGTGCGAATCTCAAAGATAAGTTTGGGCAGACTTTGGGTAACCCTGTCACAGCGAAATATGACACTGGAGATTTGGCAGGAAGTCTCTGGGTTCCTGAAGGTTTAAATATTTTCCCATCTGCGAAAGACTTACGGTTAAATATTGCTACAACAAATTTGCCAGAATCAAATTACAAAGCAGCTTATAAAGTTGTTCAACCAACAGATTTAGTTTATTTCAATTCTGCTTATCCCAGGGGCAATGGTAATGATTTATTAGCAAAACCAAGTGACTGGGAAAGCTTCAAAGTATCAGATAAGAAAAATCAGCAAGTTGAAGTTGCTGTTCCTATCAGAGAAAAACTTGGTGCTGCTACAGGAATGTTAGCTTATGGAGTACAAGCACGCACGAATACTTATAAAGAAAATGGAAAAGAACTGTGGCGAGAACCTACGACTTATGGAATGGTTCAACTGACGAATTTGGGTGTGTTTACACAGTGGTTTCCCGAATCAGGTTTTATTAGAGTTCATCACCTTGCTGATGGTTCACCAGTCAAATCTGCTGCTGTCGAAATTTATCAATCACAATTAGAGTCAAAATCTCGCCCTCAACCTGTACCTTGTGCTTCAGGTAAAACTGATGATAATGGCACACTAAGGATAAATCGTGAAAATTTGCGTCAGTGTTTTGCAGGAAATAAAAGCTTTACAAAAGAACCTCAATTGTTAGTTATTGCGCGTGAAAATCAAGATTGGGCGTTTGCTCGCACTGAAGAATATAGCGGTGCTTTTGGCTATGGACTTGATGCAGGTTGGGAGAATGGTAAGCCTGTCTCGCGGGGAATTATCTTCTCAGATAGACAGTTATATCAACCAGGAGAAAAAGCTTCGTTGACTGGTTTCGCTGACTACTTGCAAAATGGCGAAATCAAGCAGGATAAAAATGCTGTTTATCAATTAACGCTTGTCAATCCGGATGGACAGAAGACAGATTTAGGTACGAAAACAACAAATGAATTTGGTACGTTTTCTCTAGAATTACCAACCAATAAAACTCAACGTTTAGGCTACTATACCATCCAGGCGAAAGGGAAAAACGGACAAGAAATTTCTGGTGAATTTCGCGTGGCTGAATTTAAACCGCCTAATTTCAAAGTAGAACTGGATTTGGATAAAGAATTTGTCTTAATTAACGACAAGGTAGAAGCGAAATCTACAAGTCAGTATTTATTTGGTTCTCCTGTGGAAGGAGGACAAGCGAAATATTTTGTGACTCGTCAGCAAACTCGTTTTATCCCGAAAGGTTGGGAGGAATATTCTTTTGGCAGACAATGGTTATTTCCTGAGGAACCGCCTTCTGTACCAAGCGATGTGTTGCAAACGAATGCAGAACTTGATGCAAATGGTAAAAGTAACCAAACGCTAACTGTGGCGAAAGATTTACCTTATCCGATGATTTATCGTGTTGATGTGCAAGTGGCAGACGTTTCTAATCTGTCTGTGGCGAATTCTAAAACTTTTACAGCATTGCCAAGCGATCGCCTGATTGGTTTAAAAACTCATTTCGTTGCTGAGGCTGGCAAAGATATTCCCATCATAGTCATCGTCACTGATTCTACAGGAAAACCACTTCCAGGTCAACGGGTGCGTCTGGAACTACAACAGATGAAATATAGTAGTGTGACTCAGTTAGTAGAAGGGAGTCGGACGGGAAAAAACCAAGTTGAATACAAGACAGTAGGACAAACAGAAGTTACATCTACAAACAGTCCTCAATCTGTAACGCTGACACCAAAAGAATCTGGTTCCTACCGTATCCGTGCTAATTTTAGCGATGCTAGGGATGATTTAGGCGCAACAGATTTGCAAATTTGGGCAACTGGTGAAAATCCAGTGTATTGGGGTGAGGGAGAAAAAGACCGACTGGAAATTAAACTCGACAAAACTACCTTCAAAGCAGGTGAAACTGTTACTGCGTTGATTCAATCTCCTTATCCAGAAGGAGAACTGTACTTTGCTGTCGTCAAGGACAAACCCCTTTATCAACAGATTACCAAAGTTAAGGGAGGCGCACCGCAAATTAAATTCCAAGTCACACCAGAAATGTTGCCAAATGCAGCTGTACAAGCTGTGTTGGTAAGACAAGGTGCGCCTCTTAACCAGTTGGAACCAGGAAGTTTAGACAACCTGTTGCGGATAGGCTTTGCTTCCTTTAAAGTGAACTTGGAAGACAAGTATTTAAAAGTGCAAGTGACTCCACTGCAAACATCGCTAGAACCTGGTGCAGAACAAACTCTACAACTAGAACTCAAAGACAACCAAGGAAACCCCAGCAAAGGACAGTTCACAGTCATGGTTGTGAATGAAGCGGTGTTACAGCTTTCTGGTTATCGTCCGCCGAATTTAATAGATATAGTTTACGCTGAACAGCCGATATCTACCCGCTTTAGCGATAACCGAAGAAATGTCGTAGTTGATCAACAAAATATAGCCAAACCCAAAGGTTGGGGTTATGGTGGTGGATTGTCAGCAGGTGCAGCAAATACCCGCGTCCGTACAGATTTTCAGTCTCTAGCTTACTACAATGGTTCTGTCCTTACAGATGCTACGGGTAAAGCACAAGTCACATTTAAACTACCGGATGACTTAACCACATGGCGCGTGATGGCGATCGCCACTGATGGAAATCTACGTTTCGGCAACTCCGAAGCGACTTTCATCACAACTAAGCCGTTGATCACTAACGCCATACTGCCACAATTTGCACGTCCTGGCGATCGCATCCTCGCTGGCTTATCCGTCACCAACAACACTGGTAACACAGGAAGTTTAACAATTCATGGTGAACTCGGCGGTACAGTCAAGTTTGCTGAGAATAACCCCACATCTGCGAATTTGCAAACCCAGGCTGAAACGGCTACCCGTGCATATCGCTTTCCGATGGTAGCAGGTAGTGTGGGAGAAGGCAAGGTTCGCTTTACGACTCAATTAAATCGTACAGCAGCAGATGCTTTTGAAGTGCCTTTGGAGATTAAGCCCATAGAAATCACAGAACAAGTGATTGAGACAGGCGTCACTGCAAATCAGGCGAAGATTCCTTTAAATGTTGACAAAAACACTTTCCCTGATGCGGGAGGCTTAGATATTCAACTGGCAAGTACCCTGATACCAGAGATTAAAGCACCAGCACAACAAGTTTGGGAAGATGATGATTTGCCTTTCGCAGAACCTGCGGCGAGTCAGTTACTCATTGCATCTAATCTGCAAACTTTATCTCAAAAATACAGCCAGACTTTTGCAGATTTTCATCCTAGCAAACGTGCCTCCCAAACTCTTGGGCAATTGCAAAAACTTCAGCTAGCGGATGGTGGCTTTGCTGCTTATCCTGGACAACAAAAGTCAGATCCTTGGGTTTCTTCCTATGCAGCCCAGTCTCTAGCTTTAGCTAATCAGGCGTTTCCGGATTTGGTAGATACTAAAATGGTATCTCGTCTCAAAGGATATTTGCAAAGAATGCTGGCGAACCCCGGACAATACGACTTTTGCAAACAGCAGCCATGTAAAAGTCAACTGCAACTTAATGCTTTGATGGCTTTGGCAGAATTGGGAGACAAGCGCAATACTTTCCTTGCAGATATCTATCGCCAACGCGACGCCTTTGATGTCGTGACTCAGATTAAACTGACGCGATACTTATCGCAGTTCCCAGAATGGCAAGATGAATCGAAACAATTGTTGAGCCAGTTGCAACAAAATATATATGATACTGGTCGTACAGCTGTTATCAGTTTACCGCGCAGTTGGGGATGGATGAGTTCACCGACGACGGCGCAAGCACAAGCTTTACGCCTGTTTGTTACCCAGCAGTACAAACCGGAAGTTATCGATAGGTTATTGCAAAGTCTGTTGGCACTACGTCGCAATGGGACATGGCAGACTGATTATAACAATGCCCAAGCGCTTACAGCTTTGGTGGAATACAGCCAACTGCAACCAACACCACCGAATTTTGTTGCTACAGTGGAATTGGCGGGTAAAAAGTTGGGAGAAAGACGCTTTGAAGGTTACAGTAATCCCAGCTTAGAAGTGAATTTGCCTATGAATAAGTTACCACGTGGGCGTCATGATTTGCAACTGCGAAAATCTGGAAATGGCACTTTGCACTATTTAGTCGCTTATCGCTACCGCTTACAGGGAAATCAACCAGGGAGATTTAACGGTTTACGAATTACAAGAGAAATTCGCCCTGCCGTTTCCAGCCTGAGTCAGGGAACGAGAGATAAAGTGTTGCAATTTGGTTTATACGCTTCTGATAAACCTTTGACTGTAGAAACTGGACAGGTGTTTGATATTGGTTTAGAAATTATTGCCGATCATCCTGTGAATCATGTGATAATTAGCGACCCGTTACCAGCTGGTTTTGAAGCGGTGGATGCGAGTTTTCAAACTACGACACCTACATTACAGGCAAAAGCAGACAGTTGGCAACTTGGTTTCAGGACTATCCATCGCGATCGCATTATCGCCTACGCCGACCACCTAGAACCAGGCGTTTACAGCCTCCACTACTTAGTACGTTCTGTGACTCCGGGTACATTCCTCTATCCTGGGGCGCAAGTCCACCTGCAATATGCACCAGAAGAGTTTGGGCGTACTGCTGATTCTACAGTCGTGTTGGGGGAGAAGTCGTGATAATGAATGCCATTTTTGACTACAACAAATCTAAAAATTGCTCAACATCTGTACGAGCCTGCTTTAAAATTCGAGCTAGGGTGGAACGCTTAACTGGTCGATGAGCTGGCACTGTCAATTTCAATACTTTATCTGGCAAGGTTTTTTCCAGTCTGATGTGACTACCGCGCTGACGCACAACTACCCATCCATCCCGTTCTAAAGCAGCAATAATCTTAGTGTAGAGACGTTCCATGGAACGTCTCTACAAAGGTTGTGATTTTTGCAAATTGTCTTATCGGCAACGGTATTGGGTTATGGTAACGGAAGCTAATCTACTGTGCCAACTATATAGTTATTTTTCTCTAAACTATCACAGAAATCTTACGCAATTTTTCCAACAGCTTAACTGCTTCCTCACGCACCCAAGAATCCTCATCTTGCAGCAGCGCCAGTAGTCCTTGCAGCACTGGTTCTGAGGCATTACCTAACTTGCCCAACGCCTCGGCAGCAATGGCACGTACCTCAGAATCTTCATCTTTCAAAATGCACCAGAAGAGTTTGGGCGTACTGCTGATTCTACAATCGTGTTGGAGGACAAGTCGTATTGACCAGAAAGAAAAAGGTACAAGCCCCCAACTTCAGTTATGGAAAAAGAAAAAATGTATTTCATCGAGTAGGCGCAAGAAATACGGCGTCCGCTGAGGGCGCAAAGGCGAAGCCCCTAAAGAAGCCCCTAACGTAGAGAAACACTTCCCGACATTCGCGTCGCAAGAGTTTAAATTCGCGATTGTTGCAACGGGTAGTGATGTGGTAAGAGTATCCTGCTTTGATATTGCGAGGTTTTCTTGGCATAAGGAACTTTAAAAAATGCTTGCAGAAGATTATGTATTAATCGGTAACAATAAAAATCTACGTTATATTGCTGAACATAAACGAGTTTTTGAAGTTGAACATCTTTATCCCCTAGATATCTTGGAGACTTTTGGCCAACAGGTTCACGATTGGGGGCTTGAGTGTTCCTGTAAGATTGATAAAGATAAACTTTATCCAGCCCGTTTCAATCTCTTTCGCAATCAACCGAATTCTGAACATTACCAAACAGTACTTAACTTCTTTCGCTCAGTTGAAGCACGAGCTGATGTCAAGTTTAACTATCAACGACTCCAACATTTTCTGGGTAATGACTTTGATTTTAGCCGAGTTGGACAAATTTTAGTCGGTGTTGATTTGCGAAGAGAATTCGAGGCTTCCCGACTGAAATTTTGGTTTCTCATTCAAAATTATCCCCAGAAATTAGCAACAGCAATTGCCCTATGCCAACCCCCGCAAGAATTACAGACATTGCTGATTGATGATTCCGTGGTAGTCGGGTTTGATTTCTACTTCAATGGTCGTAGCGAAATTGAGGTTTATCCAAGTATTCGTGGAGAGAAATTTAAACAAGTTGATGTACAAATAAAGTTAGCAAAAGTTTTCTCGCCTAAAGCATTGCAACTTTTAGATGGCTGTTGGTCATTAGTGATTGGTTTTAGCCAAGCTAACCCAGAAAAAGTCCTTTATTATCGTACCCGTGACCCCAACAACTTTATTCCCAAACTACGCTGCGGAGCAAGCTAATCGAGTTCATGCTTATTATCGAGAGCAACCTGTAAGCGGAACGATTATTGGGCTGCGGGAAAAAGAAATAATAGCTGAGAGGATCGAAAACTTAAATCTTTATTACCAGATGAGCAATAGTTTAACCTAAGCACTGTTTAAGTAAGTGTGCTTTAGCCCCAAAAGTTCAAGAGGCGAAATCAGAGCGATCGCTCCCCAAAATTAGTATTGGGATTTGTGCGATCGCCCTTGGCGGCGAGAAAGCTGGAGCATCGCCCTGATGAAAAATTTCTGTCAAATTGCGGCGATACACACAAGCCAAAGCCAGAGACTTATCCCTTGACTGAAATAGGCTTAGCGATGAGATTTGCTTTGTGGTTGGCGATCGCTCTTTGTGTTCAAAGCGTAGGTGATAGATTTGTTTTGTCAGAGGCGATCGCGCTCTTGTGTTCAAAGCGTAGGTGATAGATTTGTTTTGTGGAAGGCGATCTGCTGAACGTGAGTGCGTGCGCTTTGCGCGTAAGGCAGCAGCGAAGCGATCGCTTGACTCAAAGCGATGGTGAAATGAATTTGCTTTGTCAGAGGCGATCTGCCATTGGCAGCAGCGTTCCCGCAGCGTCTCGTAGAGAAGCGATCGCTCTTTGTGTTCAAAGTGTGTGCTTGGTGACTAAAACACCGTGATAGATAATATAAATATGAAGTATTAGCCCTTTTTTTGGCAGTATAATAACTACAAACAAAAACTAAGAGTATGAAAACAATTGACAAGAATCAATTAAAAGCTAAT
Organism: Scytonema sp. PCC 10023; assembly: GCF_963920835.1. Classification (NCBI taxonomy): domain Bacteria; kingdom Bacillati; phylum Cyanobacteriota; class Cyanophyceae; order Nostocales; family Scytonemataceae; genus Scytonema; species Scytonema sp. PCC 10023. Next base: position 206,689 of record NZ_CAWUDP010000004.1, on the reverse strand, counting down.
TTACTAGAATTTTTGCAACTTGTAGAATTAGAAGGTGAAGAAATTTTAGTGACTGATGGAAATAAACCAGTTGTGAGGATTTCTCAGTATGAAAAAACTCCTTCAACCGAAGAATTATTTAAGAATATGCGAGGTAAAGTTAAGTATTTTGAAGATTTAACTACTCCAACTACTGAAGAATGGCAGGAAGTATAAAAATTGTCCTTGACACTTGCGCTCTTATCTGGTGGAGTTTAGATCCAGACAAACTTTCTGAGCGTGCAAAAAAAGCTTGTTACCAAATGGAACAAGAAAAGAATGGTCTAGTTCCATCAACAGCAGTCTGGGAAATAGCTATCAAGGTCAAAAATAAAAAATTGGATTTAGGAGTAGATATTGATGACTACATCACAACCCTAAAAAAATCAGATGTTATTCGGATTATCCCAATTGATGAGGAAATTTGGTTAGAAAGTGTCAAATTAGAATGGGAACATCGAGATCCAGTAGATAGAGTAGTCGTAGCAGTTGCCAAAATCAACCAAGCTGCCATTATGACAGTAGATAAAAAAATAGCTAGTTTCTACTCTTTAGTAATTTGGTAAATTGAAAAGGAAACAGAACATTTGCAATAATCTAAGTAGTTGCTCATGGTAGAGAAAACTATGATATCTACTAACACAACTTCTCATCTTTTGACAATTCCGCCTTTAGAAAATGGCGACAAGCTGACTCGTCATGAATTTGAGCGACGCTACCATGCTATGCCTAATCTAAAGAAAGCAGAATTGATAGAAGGAGTTGTTTACTTGGCATCGCCGTTGAGAATCAAAAGTCATGGAGAACCCCATGCTTACATTATAGGTTGGTTAGCTACATACAAAGCAGCGACACCAGGCGTAGGTTTGGCTGATAACGCGACAGTTTTAATAGATGCTGATAACGAACCACAACCAGATGCGTTATTGAGAATAGAACAAGGTGGACAGTCACGCATTACTGAAGATGATTATGTCGAAGGTGCGCCAGAATTAATTGTAGAAATTGCTGCTTCTACTGCTTCCTATGATTTGCATGAAAAATTGAAAGTATATCGTCGCAATCAAGTCCAAGAATATTTAGTCTGGCGAGTTTATGACCGTCAATTTGATTGGTTTCGGTTACAACAAGGCGAGTATATCCAACTGGAACCAAATACAGATGATATAGTTTGCTCACAAGTGTTTCCTGGGTTGTGGTTAGCCAAATCAGCCTTATTATCAGGAGACTTAGCTAAAGTATTAGCCGTTTTGCAGCAGGGATTATCAACACCAGAACATCAAAGTTTTGTGGAAAAATTATCTATTTAGTAAAAGATACCATGTACAGTCAGGAATTCAGATACTTGTTTGCAAATTCCGATGGAGTTAAACACTCAAACTCTCCAGTTTAACGTAACCCAAAATTAACCAACTGCAAACCCTGTATATTGTCTCACCAATGACTCATGAAATGCTAAACGGAATATTAATTCTATGTCCTATAGCGAGTTTAGTTTAGCTAAAGCCAAGAAAGAGTTTGGCTTAACCACATTAGAAAAACGTGATATATTCGCGACTGTTCCGGAATTAACAGCCAGTAATTTACTCACAGAAACACTCAATTACAACCTGGCTATAGCTTTAGGTAGTAATAATGAAAAGGGTGTGGGGAATAGGGTGTGGGGTGTGGGGAACCCCATCAATGAATTGAGGGGTTTCAAACAAGGAGTCATTTGGTGCAGTATAGTATTACTTAATAGAGAAAAATATCTCTATATCTAAGCTATAATTGTGATAAATGGTGACAAACCTTTTTACTTATTATGGCTATTTCAATAACCATCAACTTACCCGAAAATTTAGTTGAATCTGCTCAGCGTCTTGGAGAAGCTACAGCGAGAAATCTCTCAGACGTTTTGGTTGATACCCTGGAAATATTATTGCCTACCTTCGAGAATGTCTCAGACATGAGCATTCATTCTGAAATTTCCCATGTTTGCGATCAAGAAGTACTGGAATTAGCTAACTTAAAAATGGATGCAGCACAAAACCAACGTCTGGGTGAACTGCAAGCTAAAGGAAAAAATACGGGACTGACGGAAGCAGAACGGTATGAACTATTAATTTTAATGTCAATTTACCAAATCGGACAATTAAGAAAGTCAGAAGGTTTAGCTGAAGCAGTGAGACGGGGAATAAAAACTCCTTTATCACCATGAGTTCTCTGTCTGAAAGCATACGCCAAAGGGTTAGACAACGGGCAGAAAATCGTTGTGAATATTGTCTTAGCCACCAAGATTATATTCTGGGCAGATTGCAAATTGACCATATACAACCTTTGGCAAAAGGAGGAGTTGATACAGAAGATAATTTGTGTTTAGCTTGTGAATTATGTAATCAATATAAGTGGACACAAACGGAGAGTTTAGATCCTGAATCTGGCAAAACAGTTTCTCTGTTTAATCCTCGTCAACAACAGTGGAAAGAACATTTTACTTGGAGTACAGAGGGAATAGAAATCATCGCTCTAACAGCCTGTGGTCGTGCAACAGTGAGGGCTTTGAGACTAAATAATAGTTTAGCTATTACTGTGCGTAAAAACTGGGTTCAAGCAGGCTGGCATCCGCCAAGTTGATTGCAGTTCATTATAAGTTCTCTAGCTCGCTATAAATTTAAAGCCACTCACTAATATCTCATGAATTAGTTTCCCTCAACTTCCTCCTGTTAAAATTTGAATGGTTAAAATTTGAATTGTTATATGCCCGACCTCACCGACATCCCCGGAATTCCTGAATTATGGACACGCACACTCGGCGACTCCCGCATTAAAATTGCCATTTTAGATGGTCCCGCTGACTTAGAACGCGCCTGTTTTGTTGGGGCAAATTTTACGCAATATCAGCCCTACTGGACACAAGATATTGAAATCAATGATGAATATTTTTATTACCTGAAATTAGCGACAGAATTTAACCAACAGCAAAAAGCCAAAAAAGAAGAATCAGACTACGACAAAGAAGAAGCGAAAAAAGAAAGAGAAGCATTTTTTGAGCAGTTTCCTAAACCAATTCGGGAACGTATTTATCCAGTCATGCCACGCACATCTCTAGCACCATCTTAGGGCAACACGGCTCACCCGCCCCCGGCATTGCACCCAACTGCACAGCAATCAATATTCCCATCGCTTATGATGGCGACAACTTCATCTCACCTGTCAACCTCACCCATGCGATTAATACCGCTTTGAAATGGGGGGCAAACATCATCCACATAGCCGCTTGTCACCCCACGCAAACAGGTGTCACCCCAGATTTATTTGCCCGTGCTGTCAAACAATGCCAAGACAATAACATCTTAATTGTTGCCCCAGGCGGCAATGATAAAGGTGAGTGTTGGTGTATTCCTGCGATTATCCCTGGTGTCCTCACCGTGGGTGCAATGCGCGATGACGGACAGCCGTTTAAATTTAGCAACTACGGCGGCGACTATCAAAGCAAAGGTGTGATGGCGAATGGGGAAAATATCTTAGGCGCACAGCCAGGAACTGACGAACCCATCCGCCAAAAAGGGACAAGTTGTGCTGCACCTATTGTTACGGGTATTTCTGCGTTGCTGATGAGTCTGCAATTGCAACGGGGGGAACAACCCAACGCCGAAGCAGTTCGCCAAGCGATTTTAAATAGTGCGATTCCTTGTGACCCCGAAGAAGTGGAAGAGGTGGAACGCTGTTTGCTGGGTAAGTTGAATATTCCAGGGGCTTATCAGTTAGTGACTGGGGAAGAGTTAATCACCCGCCCGGAAATTTCTCTCGTTCCCTGGCTGAGCCAGGGAATGAACTACCAGGAGGCTCTGCCTCCAGTACTGGTAGTCGAAAAAGAGCCTCGTAGCCTGCATTCCCAGCCTGAGGCTGGGAACGAGCAAAATAATCATAGTCCGTTTCAACGGACTTTAGCTATAAGCCAGGGAATTGATTCCCTGGCGGACGTGGCTGTTACAACCCACGCCGGTGCAGCAGTTGCTACCCTCACCCCCAGTCAACCGAATGATGGCATTACCCCCAGCCTGAAGACAAACCTTGTCTACGCTTTAGGAACATTAGGTTACGACTTCGGTACTGAAGCACGGCGCGACTCGTTTAAACAGCTCATGCCAGCTGTAGAAATTGACGGTACAATTGTTCCCGCCAATCCTTACGATGCCCGTCAGATGGCTTCTTACCTGGAACAAAACCCATCAGAAGGGAAATCTTTAATTTGGACGCTTAACCAAGAACTGACTCTCATCTATGCAATTGACCCCAAAGGTGCATTTGCTGCTGATGTTTACGAAACTTTGCAAGCAGTATTAGCCGGACAAGTGCAACCCCAAGACAGTGAAGACTACATCGAAGGGTAAGTTTCCCTGGACGGTTAACTGATAGAACCGTGGAGTTGTTTTCTGGGCAAGTCGTCCCTGTTGTTACACTACCAAATATCCGGGGTATGTACGGCTGGAAAGTGAATAGCTTGGTGAGTGCAGCCATCGAAAGTGTAACTACCCAACAAACTGATGCTGATGATGTGAGAGTGAGGCGATCTGCTGAAAGCAGCAGCGCTTCGCTATCGCTCAACAGTTTCTTGCAAAGAGTATACTTTGATTTGCAAAACTTAGGGCAAATTTCCAAAGATAGAGCGCTGAATTTTGCTGCGACTAATGCTTTTCAAGCTGCTTCCTGCTTTAGTGAAGCTGTGTCTAGAGGCATGGAACTCGACAACATCGAAGTGGAAAAAAGTCCTTTCTGTCGTCTGGATAGCGATTGTTGGGATGTGAAACTGAAGTTTTTTGACCCGGAAAATGGTCGCAGGGCGAAAAAGGTGTATCGATTTACGATTGATGTGAGTTACATTATTCCTGTCACTTTGGGCAAAGTTCGTTCTTGGTCTGTGCCGAAATAGGTTTTGTACTCAATTTAGCATAACGTTAAACCCATAATCTGCAAAATGCCAGTTGTTTTTGTAACAATAGGGTTGCACAAATTTGTACAACCCTATAAATTTAATGACGGCTAAAAACGTGGATTACGTCATAGCTAACCTTCGCACAGAAGTAGGAGTCAATAAACCAGTCACGAGCGATCGCACTTCTGCAACGGTAACAACAGGAAGCGAAGTCTAGTAGATGACAACGCTCTTTAAGTCAGAGATGGATGTCTGCGGTTATGGTAATGGAGGGCAATCTACTGTGCCAACTATATAGCAATACGGTTCAGTTCAGGTTTATGTGTAAAAAATAACGTAGTGTAGAGACGCGCCATCCGAGAGTTCTACATTCTGTTTCTGATAAGGGTTCTGGTCTTATCACCAAGCGTATTGTACTATATAGTTATTTTTATTACTAAATCATTACAGAAATATTACGCAATTTTTCCAACACCTTAACTGCTTCCTCACGCACCCAAGAATCCTCATCTTGCAGCAGCGCCAGTAGCCCTTGCAGCACTGGCTCTGAGGCATTACCTAACTTGCCCAACGCCTCGGCAGCGCAAAGACGCACATAGGAATCCTCATCTTGCAGCAGCGCCAGTAGTCCTTGCAGCACTGGCTCGGAGGCATTACCTAATTTGCCCAAGGTAGAGGCGGCAATGGCACGCACTTCAGAATCCTCATCTTTCAAAGCTCGCAGGAGAGTAGGAGCTGCAGATTTAGCTGCTGCACCAATCTTGCCTAATTCTTCCGCAGCACGTCGCCTATCTTCTACCTCTGGAACAAACAGATCATCCGTTAAGCGTCGAATGCGTCGCTTCAGTTGTTCTTGTTTTAGGGCTTCCAGATCCAGTCCTGCGAGTTTGCCCAGTTCCTCTGCGACAAAACCGGGTACTTTGGCTTGTGAGCCTTTGGAGAGACAGCAGTCTCTCACTGCTAGCAAAAAACCTTTAATTTCTTCCTGTGGTTTGCTTTCTGCTTGTGCCAGAAACTCCCGCCAGGATGTCTCGTTTTCGCGGTAACTGTCTACCAGATATAGCCCAGCCAAATACTCAGCTAACGGATCGAGAGCAAAGCTGATTGTGTCTTTATTGTATCCAGACTTGATCAGAAGGAGCTTTCCCTCAAAATACTGAAGGGACGCATCAGCTTTATTTTCCCCCAAGGCTTTAACCACTGCCTCACGCTCTACATAGCTTGGTTTATATTCGCGTTCCACGCATTTCCAAGCAATCACCTTGGCATCGTCTTTGACTGTGGGATATTCTTGCCCGATGACTCTTTCTGCCTGACGGTTGAGCTTTTCTAGGTGATCAAGCATCAGGTCTGGAATGTTGTCAAGCGAGCGAGCAGATGCTGATATATTCTCTTTAGCGTTAATCATCCGCTCCGCATATAATTTAGCCAGCAAAACTGTAATCGTTTTCTTGTCACCCACGATGCGTTGAAGTTTGGCACACTCTTGCAACAACTCCCCTGGCTCGTCCTCGTTCTCAAATAAATGCCACTTTTTGAGCTGCTTGAGGTAATTCTTGATAAAGGAAACCAACTCCTCTCCATCGAAGCGGAGAGTCTCAATCTTGGTGTCAATTCCTTTGAAATTTTCCTCGATTCGCGAGGTAATTACCAAAGCATTAGCGGGAAAGTCTCGGAAAGCAGGTTTAATCTTGTTACGGGTGTGTGTACTCATCTCTGAGAGATGATCCACAATTACCAGTATCCGGCGCTGTCGGAGAAGTTGTTCGAGTAATTCATCAGAAATCAGTTGTTCGTTGTCGCAAGCATCCTGGATTTCTCCAGCAATTGCTTCCATCAAAGGCTTCTTGCCTTCCCCAAGATCGGAGTCAAGTTCTTGCTCTATGAGGATTGGTAACATCTTGTGTTCGGTCAGGCGTTTGGACTGTTCATCTTCCATTGCCCATTTAGCAATCTGACAAGCAAGCGCTGTTTTACCCGAACCTCCCTCTCCCCAAATCAGCAGTCGCACTCGCTTTTGTTTAAAAGTTTTCCTCAAGGTTTCTGCAGTCAGTTCCTTAATCTCCTCAGTGTCTAATCGCACTGGTATGGAAACGTAATATTTGCGCTCGGCAACTGTCTCATTCTTGACAAAGTTCAGGGCGAAAGTGTCAATGTGTTTCTTCACCCAAAAATCCAGTACCCTGGGTCGATATTTCAGCCAAAGCAACACAGGAAGTGGTAGTTTGAATTCTGGGATGATTCCTAATTTAGGCAGCTTCAATTCCCCAGGTAGCCACAGCAACCAAAGCGGACGCAACCAGAGAACTCCCAGGTACACAACCACGACTTCCCCAAGCATTACCCCCAGGACAATCAAAGAGAGATCCTGCATTTTCTGTTGTTCAGATTTTTTCCTTTCCTCCTGCTTTTTCTCCTGAGTCGGTGGATTTGTCTTTTTTGCTGACTCTGGTTGACTCGGTTGGGGTGTAGCGATTTTGCTCGGTTGGAGTGGAGACTGCGCTGGTGTTTGAGCGTATACCAGACTATTATCCTGGTTAGATGCCTGCACCCAATTGTGACTTGTCAACAGCAGGGGAAATGAAACTCCCAAAAGTGCAACTTTCAGCAATGCAAAGAAAGGTTGTCTAGGATGCTTGGTCATGAATGAGACAGAGCAGAGAAGAAGATAGCAACGAGAAGTTGTGCTTATTTTAGCGTTTGAAAGATGTCGGCGTCGGTGATTCTTCGCTCTAATCTTTGAAACAAAGCCCTAACTTACAATACGACCAAGAGACTATTGCTCTTTGTCCATTGTGATAATTGATAGCGTTCTGCCCTATTTTGTTCTCATTTTAGACAAATTTTTGACAAAATTCTGATTTTATGCTCTGATTGAATATTTGCTACAAAACCACAATGGTTATTTTTGCGATTGACTTTGCCACTGCCGCTACATTTTTCCGAGACTTAACCGGACAACCTTAGCAAAAAAGGCGGGTAAATCTTTCAACAAGTACAAATAATTGAGAATGACCGCCTACGCATGCCCCCACCACAGATATCTGTGGGACCTTAAGGAGTACTCGTGGGGGATGTTGTCCTGTTTTGTCATGGTTTCACCCAACCCCTTGGGCAATCGCTATACGCGGGCACTGCGCTGCAAGCGATGGTTGCGGATCACCCACTGAGGGCGATCATCGCTTTGATGGCAACCCTCTTTGAAAAGCAGCACTACTCAGCATAGTGCATTTTGGTTGGTTAAAAAATATTTAAGGATTTATTAAGTATTGAACTCTCCTGGCTTTGAAAAACCAGGATTCTAGACTGTTGTTGCTACGTGGGATAGGCGCCACACTCCGCAACTTTGTCTTGTGTTTTACAAAAAACACGTTGGCTGGTTCATGCAGCCCTACCCGCCTCGACCAATTTCTTGGCTGTGCGGCTACTTCGGTATCTTCCAACCATGAAGATTTTACGTGTTGAAGGCAACTGTTAAGTTCTTCTCAACACAACCTTATATCTTCAGTTGTCGTGGTTCAGTCTACCCTTACGGGTTCGACACTTCCTTCAAGCCGGGGAACCCGTCCAACGGAGTGTCTCACCAACACGTTTGTTTTTTGGAGTTTTTCATCCTTGTGTTAGTATGACCTTATTATAGCGTCAATATGATGTCACAAAAAAGCTAACTGTAAGATTCTCGGATAAAGAGCATCAAGATTTAACCAATCTCTCTCACAAAACAGAGCGTTCTCTCAATGATTTAATTCGCGAAGCAGTCAGACAATTTGTAGAAAAAGAAACAAAGGGCTAAAGCCCTATGAGTCAGGTTTCCTCCCCTCCTTAAAAGGTAGGGGTTCTCACCCTCCCACTATGTTTCGATAGTTTTCACATAGCTATTTTATCGTATTAGTAAATAATATACGGTAATTCTACGAATTTACCGTATAAAATTGACTTAAGTAAGTACAGCAAAAACGTTGTGTTTATTAATGTAAAAAATAATAACTTCTACGGGCTTTGATAGGAGGAGTGTAGTGAGCAGGCATCTAACCCCCAATCTCGATTGGATGGCGGTTCTTTTTTCAGCTTTGCGGAGAATTAGACAGCGATATCAGCGACTATCAAAAGGTAGATTTAAGCTGAGGTTTTTTAAAAGTTTTATACCTCTATTTTTTGTAGGTGTCAGCTTGAGTGTGGTACTCGCTGCTAACGCCGCAAGTAGTAGCAATGTTTCAGGCGCGAGTCATTCTGGAAAGAGCGGCAATCTTATCGCTCAACAGAACAATATTGAACTGAACCTTGTTTCCTTCTCTGTCACCAAAGCTGCCCATGACAAGATTATTCCCAAATTTGTAGAAAAATGGAAAAAAGAGCGTAACCAAAATGTCACCTTTAAGCAGAGTTACGGCGCTTCTAGTGCTCAAGCTCTTGGGGTGGTTGAGGGAGGACTAGAAGCTGATGTAGTACATCTATCCCTTGCTCCGGATATTCAAAAGATTGAGCGAGCAGGATTGATTCAACCAGGTTGGGAGAAAGAGTTTTCTAACAACAGTATCGTCAGTAAGTCTGTAGCCGCAATTTTAACCCGTCAGGGTAATCCCAAAGGCATCAAAACATGGACAGACTTAACAAAAAATGGGGTCAGTGTGATTACGCCGAACCCCATAACCTCTGGAAGCGCACGCTGGAACTTCCTAGCGTTATGGAATGCAGCAATTAAAGCCGGAGGAGACGAGTCTAAGGCATTAGAATTTGTCACTAATGTCTTTAAAAACGTTCCTATCTTGCCTGAAAGTGCCCGTGAGGCAACCGATACCTTTTTCAAGGGGGGCAAAGGGGATGCTCTGATCACTTACGAAAATGAAGTGTTGTTGAAAGCTGTAAGTGGCGAAAAACCTCCATACGTTGTTCCTGATGTCAATTTCTCGATTGACAACCCAGTTGCTATTGTTGATAAAAATGTAGACAAGCACGGCACCCGCGAAGTGGCACAAGCATTTATTCAGTATTTGTACACTCCGGAAGCTCAACAAATCTTTGCTCAAACTGGTTACCGACCAATCGATTCGAGTGTAGCGCAAGCAAAAGAGTTTGTTGATAAATACCCTCAAGTCAAAATCGCAACAGCTAATGATTATGGCGGTTGGGCTACGATTCAGCAAAAGTTTTTTAGTGATAACGCCATTTTTGCCAAGATTCTGCGTACCGTCAATACAGCTAAGAAAGGTTAGATCCCTACGGCAAGCCTTCAACCGCTAATCGAGTGCAACGAGACCGAGGAACCAAAAGCTATGGCTTTGGTTCCTGCACAAGACTCAATAAACGTTTGTGCAAGTTGCGCGGAATTACATTCACTGATATCTACTTAAAAATATAAAATTTTACGAGCTTTAACTTCTTCGTCGTAAGTCCCGCGCTATAACGGTACTCCGTTTAGCGCCGGGATATAAGACGGGAGGCGACGAATCGCCCCTAAACGTCAACAACCGCTTTCCTGTTCAGTGCTAGGGGTGATGGAGGAGTCTCCACTCTCCAAGTTTGGTAACCTATCAACCCAATCTTCTATTAGTTGTGTCATTGTCTTTTCTTTTTTAGCCGCATACAGCTTCAGCTTATTGTATCGGCGCTCAGACATCCTAAACCGCAATGATTTCTCTTTCATTTTGTGTACACAAAATGCCACATAAATGCTATCATATTTTTATCAGCTAACCACTGACCACTCGACACAAACGGACTAGCTTGCTAGGTGTACAGTGCGAACGCGAGTGCGTGCCCGAAGGGCATACGTTGGGAACGGTACAGAACCATGACAATTGGTAAGGGGTTGCATTGAGAAAGATTGCTTCATGCATGAAACCATCAATGCGTAAAACCAGTTTGGTTTGGTAGTACAAAGCTTTGCTTTTTGTACAACTCTCCGTGGGGCGTCAGGAGAGTCTAAACTGCCTGTGGAGGTATCGGAGCGCAGATGTTGCTGTATGGCTTGCCTTGGGGCATCTGGAGTAACGACCAATGAAGCAGGAAATTTCTAGTTCCTAAAAGGAACCGCTTCGCTTCAAAGCGATTTGGAGAAGCCCCCACCATAACGGTACACCGGAAAGGTGGTGGGAGAACGTCACGGCTTGTCAAAATCAACTTGCATGTTCCCAATCGCTCAGTAGCTCAGGCTCCTGCTGTTTTGTCTGACGTGGGCGTAAAGGTGCTTGAGGAGTACCAATATTTGTGGGAGGAAAAGACTTTTGTTTTTTCTTAGCGGATTTGTGTTCCTGTTTCTTGGAGTCCATTTCTACAGTAGTCATGGCATTCACCTCTATGTTGTTGTTTCGGGGTTTGTGATTCTTGAGGCATCGATAAATCTGCAATCATTGCCTGTATTTGAATCTATATGGCTAAGTCTCTATTAATATCATCACTCTATGAGCAGTAATTTCCGGAAAAAGAAAAAACGACAAAGACAGACTCTCAAAGCTGCGCACAGAATCTGTCTGATTACCTAATATTTGACTGATGTTAAATTAACACAGTGGTCGCTCTCGCAATGACTTGATCACAACGACAACATGAGATGGCGATCGCCCTGCATAGCACTGGCACCTTTGCAATCGCCCATCCATTATCGCACCTCCTGCAAGTCACACCTCAATTCACGGGACTCCTGCCGAATCCTCCCTGAACAAGCAGCTTCTTGCAACCTCATGAAAGCATCAAAATCTTCCAACTCATACTTTGTTTTTAGAAGATTTCGTAATTGTTCTTCCGCTGCAACGCTCAGATATCCAGTTGTTATAGCCTCTTGAACGAGGTCACGGATTAACATCATAACCGGAAAAATCTATGTAATTCTGTCAAATACAATTTCTTCATCAGAAATTTCGGTTTTTGTTATAACTCTTTACAATCACTATTATTTAGCAAACTTTGCCATTGTTCAAGAAAATAGTGAAGTTACCTAAAATTATGACTATGTATAAATTTCCAGAGGATTTTTGCTGGGGTGCTGCGACTGCTGCCTATCAAATTGAAGGCGCATATCAAGAAGGTGGACGCAAACCCAGTGTGTGGGATACTTTCAGCGCGACTCGGGGAAAGGTTCTTAACGGTGATACGGGTGCTGTAGCCTGCGACCATTATCATCGCTACAAAGCCGATGTGCAGATCATGGCAGAATTGGGTATCAAACACTATCGCTTTAGTATCGCATGGACTCGCATCATTCCTGATGGTCGCGGCGCAGTCAATGAAGAAGGCATTGATTTCTACAAACGCTTGGTAGATTGCTTACAAGAGTACGGTATCACTCCCCATGCGACTTTATTTCACTGGGATAGCCCCCAAGCACTAGAAGACTTATACGGTTCCTGGCAAAGTCGCCAGATGGCACACGATTACGCTGATTATGTCACGGCAGTTGTGAAGCGGTTGGGCGATCGCATCACTCATTGGATGACTCTCAACGAAATTCCCTGTTTCACCCACATGAGTTATGACGAAAAGCAGCAACCACCCCACGCCCCAGGGACGCTAGTCAAGAGTCGAAAGGAAGTTTGGCAAACTTCTCACCATGCTTTACTTGCTCATGGCTTGGGGTGTCAAGCTATCCGTGCAGCTTCACCTGTTCCGTGTAAAGTTGCTTTAGTAGATAACATCGCCGTTACAGTTCCCATCAACGAATCTCCTGCCAATATTGCAGCAGCAAAAAGCGCCTTTCACACCTGTGGACAAAATGGCGGCATTATTTTCCCAGCCCTCACTGGTACCTACAGTCCAGCAATGCTGGCAAAGTTAAAAGAAGATGCCCCAAGTATAGAACCTGGTGACTTAGAAATCATTCACCAACCCCTCGACTCCCTTGGTCTTAACATTTACACTGGCACTTATGTTCGTGCTGCTGATAATGAAGATGGTTACGAATTCCTCAACCTTCCCAAAGGCTACCCACAAATGTATATGCCCTGGCTAAATATCTTGCCTGAGAGTATTTATTGGGGCATTCGTCATATCAGCGAAACGGTGGGGCGCAATGACTTACCAGTGTACATTACTGAAAGTGGCTGTGCTGCACAAGATGAAGTGAATTCTACTGGTGAAGTCATTGACACTGACCGAATTATGTACTTACGCCAGCACCTAAAGTCAGCTCATCAAGCCATCAGTGAAGGGTATCCTTTAAAGGGGTATTTCTTGTGGAGTTTCATGGATAACTTTGAATGGGCTTGGGGATACTCCCGACGCTTTGGGATTGTTTATGTGGACTACAAAACACAAAAACGCATCCCAAAAGCCAGCTTTGAATGGTACGCAGAATGTATCCGTCAGAACCGAGTCGTTTAACAAAAAGTACTCCGCAGCTAGTGGTTCATGTCATTAGTTTTGATGGTTTGTAGAGTTTGTAGAGACGATGCATGCAACGTCTCTACGAGATTTATCCGATCCAAAATGTGCAATTTAATAGTTAACGATGATGAGGCTTATCGCCCCTTCAGTTCTGGGGGAAATTAACAAGCAGAAATTACGCATACGTGATTTTATGCCAACACACAGGCGATTGTCCTTTGGACGAATCGCCCTGTAGAAAGCCCTCTGTTATACTTGTCATAAGCGCAATACAAGTATGACAAAAGCCATGCTCACAGTCAGACTAGACGAAGAAACAGAACGCCAGCTAGCCGATATCTTGGCTCACGAGAAAACAGACAAGAGTGAGTTGATCCGACGCTTGATTGCTGAGCGCTGGCTTAACTTGCAAGCAGGCAGAACTTTGGTTGATAGGCGAGGTGGACACCCTCAACATCTCCTGCAAGATGCACCAACAGACTTATCTGAACGAGCAAACCGCAAAAAGGCGATGCTCCAAGGGAGCCGCGCCTTGCGCATACGCACACTCGTCCCAAGCTGACTCCTGGCTCCTGACTCCTGACTACTTCTTGATCATTACTACCATTAAGCGATCGCTAAATATCTCACTTCCCGCCTGCAAATCACCCCTCCAATAATCGCTGCACAGAAACCGTAATTTCTGGAAATGCCAAAGGGCTAATTTCTCCATCTGTCAAAGTGAGTTCAGAGCGATAATCGCCATCGACTGGTTCACGAAATATTTTGACTTGTCGATGTTTTAAGTCTACAATCCAATATTCCTTAATTGCCGCAGCAGCATAAGTCTTGCGTTTAGGATCCAAATCCTTACTCAAACTGCTGTGAGCATACTCAATCAGCCAAAAAATGTTTTCCGGGTAAGGATGACGGGTTCGATATTCAACTCGGCGCGGTTCAACAACAGCCAAATCAGGTTCTGGCTCAGAACTGCTTTCGGGGAGAGTAATAGGTTTGGCATCTCGCACTAGGGCTTGCTGACTGAGCAGTTCGCGCAGGTAGTCAGCAGCATCAGTGCTGAGTTGGGCATGTTCTGGCCCCTCTGGTGCCATATTGATAATTTCCCCGTTCAATAGCTCGACGTGACGACCTGCTAAAAGACCGACTGAAATCATGCGATGATAGTCTTCTAGGCTCCATTTAGCGGTGGTCACTGTCATGGTGGTGAGTCTTCTTCTGTGAGAGCAGTTTCTCTAATTTTCGCATATTTACCAAGTCGCGCCCAGCCCAACGTCGATTCGCAGACTCAATGAAATTTTTTCAACGGAATAATCAGGGTTTTAGCTCATGTTGGAGCGCGAAGGTTGTGTAGATTCTGGTGTAGATGCCAGTACAGACAAAAGTTGATATCACTATTGATAGCAACGATTCCTCAAATGGCGGTATAGAAACAAGTGTAGACAATTTTGATAGCAATCTACCCCAGTCTGGCAAACGCCTGGGTTCTCTTTATAATGACAGCACCGCCCTGCGGCTGATAGATGTTTAACAAAGGTGTCAATTGATTTTGGTATTATGCCAAAATTAGCCATCAAGAGCGAATTACGCTGCAATGACCATCTCAAATGACCTGCTGTCGGTTTTACGAGCATTGCCTCGTGCAGATAAGCTGCGGCTTATGCAGTTTTTAGTATCAGAACTGGCACAAGAAGAAGGAGTGACGCCAATCATTAAGTTACTTGAATAGATTAACCTCTATACGCCATCTCGACATGATTTAGAAGGTTTAAACCATACGGTGCTATAAAAATAACAGGTTTATCTATGTAGTAATTCGGTTCTAGTATATCAGGTTGCAAGAAACGATTATCTGCTATGGGTATCACATTGGTCGATTTGTTGCCATAATAGACTTTGATATTTTGAGGATAGACTCTCAAAGGAACGTTCCCAGTGTTATGTAGCGTAACTCTCGCAACGTAAACATCATGCCCTGAAGCTAGGAGTACCGCAAGTGCTATAAAATTAGATGCCTTACCCTTAACAATGAATTCTGTTGCTACCACAGCAAGTTCTAAGGGTGCGGTACGCCAACTGAAGTTTAAACGTGCAACAGACTGAGCTATTAATTGCTTATCATTCAAGCGAGAAGATAAAGAAGCGTCGGAGATATTGCTACCCTTATTTATCAGGCTATTGGCACTATCCTCTGAAACCATTGACGTGACAATTTGCTGTGCATTAGCAATAGCTGGAGAAGTAATGCATACACCTAATGCTGCGATACCTGCAAGTAATTTCTTCATTTCACTATTTAATCTCTCAACACTGGCATCATAAAGTGGGTACTAGATCAAAAAAAATGGGGAGAAGATCAAAAAAAATAAAATTGATAAATTATCTTCTCAAGTCGTATGTCCAGTAAGCAGTGCTGAGTTTGAGAGTGTCATCACAAGAGTAGTTGGCAGCAATAATTCGTAGCCCTCTTAATTTGTCGAGAAATCTTTCGTAGGGTGTGTACTTTAGGCTTTTATCTAATAGCGTCCAGGTTGTAGCTCCGGAATGATATTGGAATTTACCATAAGCGATCGCCAGTTTAATCATGTCCCAATTAATTGCTCTTTGTTGCAAACGTCGATTGAAGTGATTGTGGTCTTTTGCACAAGAGAAAATTTCAATTATGGGGAGGGTTTTGATTATGTCGTCGGAGCTAATTAATTGACTGAGTTGTTTTTGAAATTTCATGGGTTTTACCTTGTTTTATTCAACTGAAGGCATGGTAAAACCGCTCCAAAATAAAGATAAATTGGAGGTAAATAAATAAAAAGAAATCAGAGTGATTAAATGCTTAATTATTAGCTGATAAGTATTGTTTATTCCTTACCAATATCATCGCAGATTTTTCGGTCTTCTTCGCTGACGTTGGGGTTATTGGTTAGGTAGTCTCGCACCCAATCGCAACCGTGTCTTATTACATCCTCTAAATCTAAACTCCGCAGCTTAAGCCCATTATCACTTTTGATAATATTTTTATTATCAGGACTGAACTTAATATCGTCACTATTATCTGTATATGGATCGGTTTGATCTATATTCCACATTTTTACTATGCCGTCATTCAGCGAAGCTAAAACTTTACCATCTGGACTGAATTCGATATCTTGCGCATCATCTTGAAGGGATTCAACCCAGGAGTAAGGGCCACTTTCAAATTGATGCCATATTTTGATTGTACCTTCGATAGTCAAAGCTATAGTACGTCCATCAGGACTAAATGTGATGTTTCTTACTCTACCGCTACCTTTAGCACCCTCACGTTCAAAAAAGGTTTCAGCCGAATTTTTATGAACACTCCACAGTTTAAAACCCTCATTTTCTATGTCTGTCCATGTAGCAATAAATTTTCCGTTTGGGCTAACTTTCATTGCAAAGGTTTCTGCTGTAGGGGCTTGAAAAGTTTGAAGTAAATTTCCTTGAAAGTTCCAAAGTTTTACTATGCCATCCCAACTAGCAGAAATAATAGTTTTCCCATCAGGACTAAATTTTGTTAAAATAATCTGCTCTGTATGAGCTTGAAAAGTATTCAGTAAGTTTCCTTGAAAGTCCCACAGTTTTACTATGCCATCTTTACTATGAGAGCTATAAGAAACAACCAATTGAAAATCAGGGCTAATCTGTAAACTACCGACCTTTTCATTTTCTTCATTACTTTTAAAATAACTAATTAATTTTCCCTCAAGATTCCAAATTTTAATGATTTTGTCCTCATTATCAGTATAAGCAATATTCTTTCCATCAATACTGAACACTAAACTCCAGTCACGGTCATTATCGTCGAGATGACTTTTAATGATATAAAGTAATTTTCCTTCTTGATCCCAAAGTTTAATTGTTTTATCTGCTCCATCAATAGTAGCAATTGTTTTCCCATCAGAATTAAAAACTAACCAATGACCTTGAATAATATGAAGTAATTCTCCTTTTTTATTCCACAATTCAATTTTTCCATCTCCTCTTATAAAAGCAACTACTTTTCCATTAGGATTAAAAAATATTCTTTTTTCTCCATATCCTGTACGTGAATCTAAAAGTGAGATATATGAAAATGATGTATCTTTATCAGATCTGACTCTATCAATCACGCCAACTTTTAAACGATTAAACTCTTTAACTCTAACCAGAGTATTCTGAAGTAAACTTGTCAACTTAGTTCGAGTTTTAGTATCAGATACAAGAAAACTATTTTCAATCTTTCTTCCTACCTTAAGTCCAGCAATAAGTGCATCAAATTCCTGATTCGATGCCAAAAGTGTTTCAACAGAATTACTCAGCGCATTAATTTCACTAATAGTGGCTCGACGCAGTTGCCACAATGCAGCACCAGCTATCATTGAAATTGCTACTATCCCTACTGTTAAACCACCAATAATCTGACGCTGACGACGTTTAGCTAGTTTTTCAGCCTTTTCTTTGGCTTGAATACTGGCATTAACAAACTCGTTACTTTTCCCAGAAAGATCATCAGCATACTTAGTATAAAACTCTTCATATTTTGCTAAAGCACCTTTGGATAATAAGAAACCATCTAGCTTCCCATTTTTTTCCCATTCATCTGCTTTTTGATTAATTTCTCTAATTAAGCGGTATTTCTCTCGATTCTCATCTAACCACCATTTCAGCGCTTCCCAATCCCGCAATAAGATTTCGTGAGCGATTTCTACTGTTACTTTATCTTTGCTTTGACTGCTGATAGTTTCTTTTTTAACAACAGCAGATACAGCTAAATTACTTTTTTGCTGATTCTCCTTTTCATCAGAAGCAATAAGCTGTTCTTTCTTAACTAGATATAAATTATTTTCTTCGCCACTGACTACAATTAATCGCGCCTCAATCAAAGCTTGCAAAGTAGAATCTAAAACATTCTTATACTTATTAACTGATAATTTAGATATGGGTAAGCGACGTCGGGTATCTTTATTGCTATCGCCTTGTTCTTCCACTAAAAAAACTAGAGACAGAAAAATTGACTGGGCGCATTTTTGTTGAGCTTCATTCAGGTTATTATAGGTTTCTTGGGCTTTATTGCTGAGAAATTTGCCCAACTTACCAATATATTGCTGATAATCCTTAACAGTTAACCTTCCTCGGCTGCGCTTGTGCCATAATTCTTCTAGGGCATATTGTAATAAAGGTAAACTTCCCTCTTTTAATTCTCCCAGCAGAAGAGCAATTAAACCATCTTCAACTTCTAAACCTACTTTTTGCGCTGGTTTGGCAATAATTTGACGATATTGTTCGTCTTCAAGACGACAAGATGGGACTAATACTTGAGATTTTGTAATTAAAGGAGCTAATTCGCTCATTCCCAAGCATTCATTAAGAAAATCACTTCTGAGAGTGATAATTACTTTGAAACAGTCCCTAGCTTTTTTGATTGTACCTAAAATAAGACTGATAAAATTCACACGGTCTGTTTCTGCTGTCAGGGTAAACAACTCTTCAAACTGGTCAATTACTAACACAGATATTTCTTTGGGTTGTTGGCGCAACCATTCCACTAAAGAATCAACTCCTAAATGTAATACCCCTTCTAAAAAATCTGGGTTATCTGGTGCTAATGTTTTTGCTAAAGCAGCTAAAGGATTATCCCCTAGAAGCATCACCCAAGATTGACAGGATTTATACTGTTCCGATTCAAAATCAAATAACCCTTCCGTTACTAACTGGGGTATAACTCCCGCCCTAACTACAGAAGATTTACCACTACCCGAAGCCCCTACTACGGCTAAGAAAGACGTAGATTGCAATTTCTCGATAATTTCTGCAATTAATTCTTCTCGACCGTGAAAAAAGTAAGCATCATCTTGGGTAAAAGCTTCTAAACTCTTATAAGGACAAACTTCGATTTCAAATATCTCATTATGGGAACGTTGTACTTCTACTGATAAAATTTCCATCACTTCAGTAGAACCCGATAACCAAAGTTTCAAATTAATATCGGGTTGGGAGTCGCGCCCCCCTGAACATTTAATTTGTAATTGAGTAATTAATTCCGAAACCCAAAATTCCTTTTCCGACTCTCCTGCGGTTTCTAATACAGTTACTAATTTATGGAGGAACTTTCTATTATTAGATACAGAAGTAGTTGCGGTAATCAAACACAGAGATTTCTCCTCACTGGGTTGCAAGATGTCAATTAAATTTTTAGTATTCCCACTTGTGTCTAAAATATCAGCAATAATGATAATTTCCTTCACAGGGGAATCCTGTAACTGTTGACCAAGCCAATTAAGATTGATTCTGGTGTCCTGATTGCAAACCAAATCGTATGTTTCTGAGTTAGTCGATTCAATTGTTCCTGCTAAATACAATAGAAGAGGTTTCTTAATTTCCTCCTGTAAATAACTAGCAATAACCTGTTGAAGATTTCGTCTCTGCTTATCTCGAATAGAAGAATAATAATAATCAACTGCATAACTTCCTCTAGCTTGCAGTATTCTACATAGGCTAATATCAGCTTCGGAAGAAGATAACTTATCGACAATCAAAGCCTTTTTATGAGTAGAAGGAGTAGCCAATCCAATAATGAATTCCCCACCACCTATAGCAATTCGTTGTGGAGTTTGAGAAGCATCAAAAGGGAGTCGCTTAACTTTTAATTTAGTAGATGATTCTTTTAAACTCCCTAACATCCCCTTAGAAAAGCTATCTTCATTTAGAGGGTTTTTCTTATATTCAATAAATTTCTTACTACTGCGTTCGACATACTTAAACAAGCTGTCCGCATCAATCTTACCTTCAGCGTTAGCTGCTTTCCCTCGTAAACCCTCAATCAGACAGTAGGTAAATAAGCCATGTCTTAATTCGGGAATTTCCCAAGAACGTTCTGTTTTATTGCAGGAAAGCATAGCATAAAAATCCTGACTTTGTTCTGCTTGCTGTTCCAAAACTGCCAACAGTTGACCAGTCGGATTTTGTCTAATTCTGTTATCTTGCTGTTGTTCTCGTTCTTGACAAGCATCCAGCCAAACAAGTTGACGTTGCGCTTTACATTGTCTGAGTTCATTTAACAGAATATCTAACTTTAATCCCGTTCCTGCTAAATCTTCTAAACTCGTATCCGTCACACATAAAATTGGTCGATTATTAGAGTCAAGATAACCATGTCCTGAAAAGTAGAATAAAACCGTATCTTCTGGTTTAGCTGAACGAAACTGTTGGATACTGGTAATGATTTCTAATAAATTAGGAGGTTTCTCCCCACCATCATAAAGAGCAATAATTTCTGTTTCCTGAAACTGTTGAGTCGCTATGGTTAAAGCTTCTGCTAACTCCTTACAGTCATTAGCGCAGTATTTCAGGTCGAGAATTTGACTATCTTGATAATGGTTTACTCCGACTAAAACCATCCAGAGTTTAACCTGACCTCGTTCTAACTGTTGTGTGCTAGGATTACTTACTATAGCTGACATCTATAACCTTCAATCCTTAAGTTAAATATTTAAAAACCAAAATTTACTGACGAGATTTTTAGGTATTGGTTCGATTTCCCAAATCAAACCAGTTTCAGGTGTTAAAATCATACCTACACAAAATATTTCTATAGCCTTTTTCACTTAGGTGAGTTACGCCTTACAAAATGTATAAATATTATTTTTTGGGAGAAATAATTAGGTTTTTTACTACTAACTAAAAATACTATAATTTTATACTTTCTACTCACAAAAAAATAAAATAAATAAAATTACATAAATAAAAATCAATTTAAATAAATGCCGAAAATTTTCCAGAGTTACTTTACAATAACAATCAAATGCTTTTGGGTTCCAAAAATGCCATTCTTAGAAAGAGAATACTTAGAGTACATAAGCGAACAAATTTTTCCTGGCAATGTACGTCCTGAGCTTCAGTATTGGACTTTTATCGAACGTTTTAATCCTAATAATTACTCTATCAAAAGTATTGAAATAGCTGAAGGATTAACCCAGATGCAAGGTAAAGATTATGCATCAGGAATTAATCAGCATATTAAAGAAGTCATAAAAAAAATATATCGCCGATTTCGAGATGAACTAGCTCAAGATGGTATTACCGAACAACAGCTTGGGTTAGGGAATCAAGATCCAGGTAGAAAGACATCCGACACAAAAAGTCCTTGGCAGATTGCTTATGAATGGTTGTGGGACATAAAATATCCTCGTTGGCTACAAGACTATATTTGGGACAATTGGAAACAAAGAGCAGAAACTAATGTAGAGTGGATACAGTTTTGCGATCGCCCTTCCGAATATTCTTCTAGAGGAATGAAAATTCCCCAAGCCTTACCTAAAGAGATTATTCCTATTAATACTCCGTTGAGCTTGAAAATAAATCTCGATAGTCCAGGAAGTTATCTACTCTTGTTCAATCGGGGGTTAGATGCTCAAGGCAATACTGCAACTAAATACTTAGTTACACCTTCTCAAGCTTTTGCTCCTAGCTATCAACTAGTGGAGAAAAGCGTCTTGATACCTCTACAAGATGCAATGTGCGACGATATCCAGTTTGATACAGTTGGGACAGAAGAATATATCGGGATTGTAATCAATAAAGCTTTAAATTTACCTTGGCTGAATCCCGATCCAGAGAATCCTGCTCTAGAATGGCAAGGTAAGCATTTAGAACAAGTGTGGGAACAGCTACACGCTCAAGATAACTGGCGAGTTTTCTATCAAGATTTTATAATTGCTTAACCCCTTTATAAGAAGCAGAGATAGAGGTTAGCTGAAAAAATGGAATAACTGCCCGACCTAAAGCAACTATCGCAACACCTTCTTCACCTATATCCGTGGGGAATTGCGCCTCTACACGCGACAACCAAAAAGGCAAATTTTCACCCTTCTTAATGCGAACATCTTCAATCCAAGTTACAGAAACAGCGCCTGGGATGCGATTGCGCACAGCGCAGTGCAATCATGTGATCGCGTGGACACCACTAAGTACTCAGAACTCCGCAGCGCTTGGACTCAGAATTGAACTGAGTCCTGTGTTTTGACCTATGTGTTCTTCTTAATCCTTGTTCAACAGAAATTGGTTTCCTGCAAGAAATTAAGAATCGCTGCATTCACCGCTTCTGAAGCACCAGAGGACGCATCATGATGGCAGTTAGGCAGGATTTGTAATTTAGCCTGGGGAAGGCGCTGACGCAATTTTTCCCCATCGCTAGCAGGAAACCAACTATCTTGTTCGCCCCATAAAATCAGGGTAGGACATGTTATGGCACCGAGATTATTCTGAATTTTACTAATTAGATTTGGTTTATCTGTTTGCAAGTGTTCAATTTCCCGCGCTGCTATTTGTAACTCTTCAGCCACCTTCGTAAGAGTCCCATAAATTTCAGTGTAAGGGTAAGTTATCCAGTAAACATCATCTTGCGTCAGTATTGATGGGTCGTACAAGACTCCACGCCTTTCTATTGCCATAATTTCTCTCACCAGTGGTGCAAACAGATGCGCTAGACGAGAGGAGTCAATTGCTTGCACGATTTCTAAAGGGATTTGGGAAAGCAACCACATTCCCCAATGAGGTAACCGTTGGGGAAAGATAGGGACATTTACCAGCACAAGCCGCGCTATTAACTGGGGATTTGCTTGGGCAAGACCAAGGGCAATTAATGCACCTAAAGATTCTGCCACAAGAACCACGGGTTCATCACATAAGGAAAGAATGACTCTTTCTAACTCAATAATTTGATGACCAGCCTGTTCTCTGCGAAACACAGGTTTTTCGGAAAACCCGTAACCTTTGGCATCAAAACAAATAACCCGAAAATACTTTGAGAGTGGCTCGACACTGTGACGCCAATTGTAGCTCCAGCTGCCAACACCATGTAAGAGAAATAAAGGTTTACCTGTTCCTTTTTCACCGTAAGCGATTTTTACAGGATACCCATTAGCATCGGTAATTACGAGACTTTGCCGCCCTTTGGGGAAAGTCGCTTGCCACCAGTCTTTCATTAATTTCGTCGTCACTTATCTAACCGCCCGTAAACAATCCAAGCAGCATTCCAAGCAGTTTCATGAGCATCACGGTAAATGCGACTAATCCAATAGCGACTATAAACAATACTGTCATAACCGCAAATACAAACCACTTGTCTGCCCTCTTCCTCTGGCTAGGAAACTTTAAATGATCTTCCAATAGCTTGATATTATACTCGTTAGCTTTCCAGCCGACATCAAATAAATCCCCTGCGATCGGTACTGCCCCTACTACGGCATCAATAATGATATTCAATACCATTCTGCTCAAAGTAGATGCTGGCGCACCTAACCGGGCAGATTCTAGGACAATGTATGCTGAAAGCATAACTCCTAAAAAATCACCGCCGACAGGTATTAATCCCAATATGGGGTCTAAACCAACACTAATTTGTGTTCCCGGAACGGTAATGACTCTATCGAGTAAGCGGCTAAGTTGACGCAGTCTTCTTAAAGTGGGTGCTTTGGCATCAAGTTCCATTGTGGATAGTGAGGGGGAAATTCAGAGATGAGGGCGTTTGCATTTGAGTTGTTAAACGCCTAAATATTCTACTCTTATGCAGGGAAAGTGAATGGCTTACCTCTAGTATATGTAACAATATGTACTAATTTTTTGCTATAAACTATGTTTTCAGGTTTTGCGGGTGATATGTATCAGCTTTTATGACTCAAGAATTAACTTCCCAGTGGTTGGCAGAAATTAAAGCACTCAAACAGCAGATAGCGGAACTTCAAGCAGAACATGATACAGGATGGCAAAGTGCCGAAAAATGGCGGAAACTCTACAACACAGAAGCAGAACAACGGCGTACAGATGCTCAGATGGCGCAACAGACGATCGCCTCTTTAAAAGCACAAATACACCAAATCCAAGGTATTGAGTCAGCACAACTTGATGATCCCACAGCGACAACAGCCATTCAACAAGAAGTCGAACAACTCGAATCAGTGGAGGAATTGAAAGCCAGATTGATTGCGGTAACGAAAGAACGCGATCGCCTGCTACAAGCTTTGAAAACAGAGCAAGACAACCACGCCCAAACGCGCAAAAGCTTAACCACCGCCTTAGGTGATGCTATAGATGGTTTAACTAAGGAAAGAGGTAATACATAACTAGGCAAGCAAGGGAGATAGGAACGTGGGGAGACTCAGAGAAGTTTCCCTCTCTCTCTCCCTCTCTCCCTCCCTCTCTCCTAAAATCCCATCGCCTCTGCGACTGCCAATAATTCTGGCGCAATGCCCTGTTTAAATTGACTTTGACTGTGTTTGATGGCAGTATCTGGGTCTTTTAAACCGTTGCCGGTGAGGACACAAACTACAGTCGCGCCTGTAGGAACTTGGTCTTTCACCTGCAACAAACCAGCAACGGAAGCGGCGCTGGCGGGTTCGCAGAAAATCCCTTCTTCTGAAGCCAAAAGGCGATATGCATCAAGAATTTCCGCATCGGTGACGGCGTGGAAACTGCCCATACTTGCTTGTTGGGCGGCAACTGCTTTTTGCCAGCTGGCAGGGTTGCCAATGCGAATTGCTGTGGCTATGGTTTCTGGATGTGCCACTGGCTGACCATTCACGAGGGGAGCTGCACCTGCTGCTTGGAATCCCATCATCTTAGGTAGGCGATCGCACTTTCTGGCTTGATGGTATTGACAAAATCCCATCCAATATGCTGTGATATTTCCCGCATTACCCACTGGAATACACAGCCAATCAGGAGCATCGCCCATAACATCAACAATTTCAAACGCCCCTGTTTTTTGCCCTTCTAAGCGGTAAGGATTGACGGAATTTACCAAAGTGATCGGATAACTTTCTGCCATTTCGCGCACAATTTCCAGCGCTTGGTCAAAGTTACCTTTGATTGCCAGGACTTCTGCCCCATACAGCAGCGCCTGTGCCAACTTGCCCAACGCCACATAGCCATCAGGTATGATCACAAAGGCACGCATTCCCCCACGCCGAGCGTAAGCCGCTGCTGCTGCTGAGGTGTTGCCCGTACTGGCACAAATGACCGCCTTTGCTCCAGCTTCCTTTGCCTTAGAAATTGCCAATGTCATTCCTCGGTCTTTAAAGCTACCAGTGGGGTTCAGACCATCGTATTTGACGAAGACACGCACTTGTCTGCCAATGCGTTCTGCAATTGAGGGAACAGGTATTAAAGGTGTATTGCCCTCCTGCAGTGTGACAACTGGTGTTGTTTCGTTGACAGGTAAGTATTCGCGATATTGCTCTATCAGTCCAAGCCAGGGTTGGCGATGAGATTTAGCAGCAGACAGGCTCAAAGTCACGGTATTTAAAAGCTCTTAGCTCCAATTGAAAACAGCATCTGGTATATATTTTGCACTCCAGATGCCACCGACGCGCAAGATGTTATCAATAAGTTACCTTGTCTCCCTCCGGAACCCTCCGGAACCCTCATCCCCCTCCGGAACCCTCCCTCACTCCCTCCCTCACTCCCTCCCTCTTAGTTCACGTGTTTAGTTGGGAACAAGACAACTGCATAAGCAGTCTCCTAGTACACAACCTGAGACATATTTCATTTGTGGTAGAAAAGTTTATAATTTTTTAATGATTCTTAAAACTTGGCTACTATAATATCTCTAGTGGTGTGAGTTGAGTTCTGGATAGATATGGCAATGTCTACATCTAGTGTTTCTGAAAACGAGTCCCGGGCTATCTGGGCAAACAAGTTGAACAAGTGTTATTACCAAGCCGAGCAGTTAGATAAGTTTATGCATCTACAGGCAGAGGTAGATTGCTTGCTACAGCAATTGCAAAGTATGAAAAGGCAAAACGTATCTGCTACACACAAGGAGGAATAAGTCGCCAATATATTAGCGATACTTATTTAAAGTTAGTCATGAAGCGCGAAAAACAAGCGGACTAACATGGATTATTAATTGAGAATTTTCTCAATATACATGTAGGAGCGGCTAGCTCCGAAGTAACGCCTGTGGACAAGTAAGAGCCGTCTCTCTTGGTAGAAGCAGGAAGCAGACAAAGTAGATGTCATGGACAACTATGGATAAGTTCTGTGTAGCAGTGTGAGCAGTCTACTATTCAAAGCGCTGATTCTTTTGTGACCAAACTTTCAACCTATAACCGTGGGCGTTCTCTAGAAGCAAACCTACAGATTGTCCTCCCGAAAGCTTGGCGATCGCCCTTAACAAAGCTGGGGAATCTTGCTTTAAGTCAGTATAAATGACTTGACCAGTATCAGACAAGATCAGCGTGCGAGGACGGGATTGATTTTTGTCAGGACTTGTGAGTGTTGACTGTTGCGGCTGAAAACTTCCGTCCTCGCTGGTATCTTGCATATCTAAAGATGCTATTGCCTCTGGCGAAATGGTTAGCACAGTTTCCGGCATTGCATCACCTGTTAAATCAACCTCTTGAACAGGCAAACTTCCTAGGTTTTGCAGGATATATTGCGAGTCTGGAACCGTACCATCAGGCAACTGACCAGATTCTTGGAGCGATCGCCACAATACCGGTAGCATGGCTTTTACCCTGAGCGCGTCTTGTTGGTACAGTTCTTGGAGCGTCATTGGTACTGACTCAACCCATTCTAAAGCAGAATTTGTCATCGCTAAAAGTGGTTGTTGTAGAGACGTTGCATATAAAGTCTCTACACTCTCATCTGCAGCAACGAGTAACCGCAAGACGCCATCGCGAAATTGCACGGCTTTGATGGTGGCTGTCGTCGTTACCTGTTCTCTGTTTGCCAGCCAGACGACTATTTGAATTTCCGGGTCAGAATCTATACCTAAAGCCTTCCACAAAAATTTTTCTGGCGAAGTTTGAGGAGGCTTTAAATTTGTAAACGGGAAATATAACCAGCGTCTTCCATCATGAAATGCAGAGACTTCCACCTGATACCAAACCTGGTTATCAGCTTTTTGTAGAGACACGTCTTGCTGCGTATCTACAAAAATACTATGGCGCTTATCTTCAAAAACCCTATGACGCGTCTGTTGTGAGGGAGGTTTTAGCCAGTCAGCGGCGTTAACTTCAGCGATTGATTGTACCGAACCAACAATCTGGCTCGAGTGAGTAGGGATTTGAGATGCGGCGTCACCATTGAGTTGTCCTAACAACCCTTGAATATAGGTAAGGGTGTCTGTTGTGGTTTTGGATTGCGTATTTAACCAGGAATTTGCCCGTTGTTGCCCATACTTGGCTGCTAAAATCAAGGCACCCCAAGCTTGCACCGACTGTTGATTTGGGTTCACCCGCAATTGTGCTTCTACACGACTCCACAACCGTCCTTTATCTGCTTTTAGTAGGGTGCCAATTTCTTGGGCATTTTGCAGGGAAGCCTCAAACACTTGTAAAGCTTTGTCCCAACGACCATCTATTAAATCTGCCAGGACTTGTTGGCTGGGGCTTGTCGAAGTTGTGTCTGCTTGGGTTTTGGTAACTTGGGAATGCAAATCAATCACATCCATTTGCGCTTGTGCTGCTTGTGGAAGCTGCTCTGTCAGTTGTTTTTTGAAAGATTCCAACTGTTTAAAGGCTGGTGTCCACAGTCCATTACGGGCTAACATCAAGGCATTTTGGTAATCTGAATCTTCGAGGGCTGGTGGAGTCAGGGAAATTTGCTCTAGTTGAATAGGGTTAAGGACAAACTTGACAGAGTTGACTTGATAAACGCGTAGTTGCGGTTCTAAACCAACTGTTTGATCCACAACTAACTCTTTTGCATCACCACCGGTGACTTCCCGCCATTGAGGGAGTTGTCCACTGGGACTTGTCCAAGGCAGCATCAGTTGTAGGTGAGCGCCATCAGGATTGTAGTAAACTATCTGACCATAAGCAATTCCACTTGTTCCTTGTTGACGCTGTCCTCGTAAATAAAACCATACACCTGGCGAGGGTGTATCGCCTTCAAAACGACCTACTTCGCTTAAAGGCAAAGGTAAACTGGAACCTTGGTTGTCATCAGTAGCATTCACAATGGGAGCGACGACAAAAGATTCTTCTGGTCCAGTCACTTTGAGTTGAGCAGCTAGATGATAGTATGCCTTTGATACAGATTGCAGTTCTGGGTTTCCTGCGCGTTGATAAACCCTAAGTTCAACTATATACTTGCAATCAGACTGACAATTAGCACGCTGCTTAAAAACAGGGAGTAAAAAAGAAGTTGTTGTGTCGCGTTCCAAAGGTAGGATTTGTCCCGCTATTTGTCCTTGTTTGCTGAGGGAATCTTGAATTTCTCTAAGGGTTTGGGAGCGTTTTGAGTTATTGTCGGAAATATTTCCCCATCCTGGTAAAGATTTATTTAGCCAGCTTACCTGCTCTGGATTAAGTATAAATTGAACGCTAATCCAGGCAAAAGTCGTAATTAAACCAGCGCTGCATAACAAAACTGTCATTGCTACCATCGACGCTAGCCAACTTCCCTGTTGAGGCTTTTCCTTGAATTTTTCAGTTAGGCGCTTGAGTGGACTTGAATTCGCCTGATTTGATCTGCATGGTTTTGGTGCAGGATTTGAAGGGTTTGCCATGCTACTTGTGCTGTAAATCCAATAGGTACTTTGGCAAGAGTATTTTCCTTTATACTCGTGTTCCTTAAATGTTGGTTAGAAACATTTAAAGGAAGGTAAGTGTGGAAAATTTTTCAATTTTCACTTTTGATTATTCTTTTCTTCTTCATTTACATTTATCAGGATGCAATGCCTGATTTCCGCACAATTTTCTCCTTAACTTTCTATTTTCTTTACAAAATCAGTAAATTCACCAATGCCATAAAAACCCGTCCTTCAATAGACTCTCATTATGTGTGTGTGAGTTGAGTGTAAAAAAAACCGAGAAACAAGAATGAACGGTTGCGGCTTTGTTGGTCGCGGCAATGAGAAACGGAGACATCAAAAGACACAGAGATAATTTTTTCCGCGTCGTAAGTGTCTCCGTGTTTTCTTTATTTTCCGATGTATCTATAAAGATTGGATATTTTTACTGAATAAATAAAAGCTATTTCATTAATTTTTTGAAGCAACTTTTTTTCAATAATTTTCCAATTCAAGGTTTTTGATTTGACGGGTTAACACAGGTTGGGAAATATACAGTCGGACGGCAGCACGGCTAAAATTAAGTTCTTCTGCAACGGTCAAAAAATATTTAAGATGCCGTAATTCCATGAATTGATTGGGTATACCTAAAAGTTATAGCTATCAGAATTATAAGACATTGGACTTTATATGTATGTTCTATTACCCTAATATTTGTCTATACTAAAACGCTTTCTTTCATTAGCAAGAAGAGATTGCACCTTCAACTTATTAAAGTAAAAGAATTTTATGCCTTCAAAGTTCTAGATGGAGTGGGTCGTCAAAGATCAAAATCATTTATCTTCTGAAATAAAGACGGATGGTATTTTTTTTAAAAAAGTACCGCAGAATTCTGGCAAATTTGTGTGTCAACACGTCCTTGTACTGTTCGAGTTTGGATTGAGGAAGTTTCGGAAGAGAGAAAGGGCGCTTAACCAGGGCAAACGCATCTAAATATTGATGAGCATGGATAAAAGTAGAATGCACTATAAGAGGGAAGATGACTGTCGGATTAGAAAAGATAATGCTCCACAGAATTTTGCAATTCTCAGACATATTGCAGTCAATCTTTTAACTCAAGAGAAGCGTGTCAAACGTGGAATCAAAAATAAACAGTTTCTCGCGGCGATGGATAACAAATATTTACTAAGTATTTTAGCGTTAGCTTAAAATAGTACATCCAAACTTGAGTTTAATATTTTACATAAAAGTTTTATCTATTCTCCAGGTAAATATAATTTTATGTGTCCCATAATTAAATTATTTTAGTATTAATGATTAGTCATTCAGTTGAAGATAAGCTAATTCACATTTTGGGAAAATATTTGATTTATTTTATTTATCATTTTATCAATTTTTACAATTCTCTATGTCATTTTTAAATCTTCCTTAGTTTTTATTAGTAAATAAGATGCGTTTGCCCTGGGGAGGTGGAGCGA
Organism: Scytonema sp. PCC 10023; assembly: GCF_963920835.1. Lineage (NCBI taxonomy): Bacteria > Bacillati > Cyanobacteriota > Cyanophyceae > Nostocales > Scytonemataceae > Scytonema > Scytonema sp. PCC 10023. The sequence continues at coordinate 176,451 of NZ_CAWUDP010000004.1, read as the reverse complement.
TGCTCCACCTCCCCATCCCACCTCAGGCGATTATCATTATATTTAGCTGCCGGATATTAAGCGATCGCTCACTTACCAACTACTTTTGACCACACCCATTGAGTAAACAGCCGTAATCTCGTAAAACCGTTACTCACTTGCTGTTTCTACAGCCGTGGTAGATTCTGGGATGGGATTCGTGGATGAACCAAAGGCAACCCGTAAAAAAGGTGGAGCCAGGAAAGTTGTCAAAATTACCATGATAATAATCGACACCTCCAGCGGCTTATCCAAAATGCCGCTAGCTGAGCCGATGCCAGCAAACACTAGACCCACCTCACCTCGAGGGATCATCCCAACCCCGATCGCCACTCGATTGATGCCGGGTTGTCCAAACACTGCCCAACCTGTGATCAGCTTGCCGATAATCGCCACCCCCATCAAAAAGACAGCAATCAATAGTCCTGCCCGATTCTCCGGTACCGCCGGGTTCAAAACACCGAGGTCGGCACGCGCTCCCACCGTCACAAAGAAGATGGGTACCAGTAAATCGGCGATCGGTTTGATTAATTCATCTAACTCGTTCCGGGCATCGGTTTCATCGAGCACCAAACCCGCTGCAAAGGCACCTAAAATCGCTTCGAGATGAATGGCGTTCCCTAAAAATGCCATAAAGAAAGCGAAGATAAATGCCGGAATCACAATATTTCCACGGGTTTTGAGCTGATCCACGATCGCCACAAAACTTTTGTTAAAGATACCCCCCAATAAAATTGATCCAATCAAAAATGCCGTAGCGCTGACAATCAAGTAAATGACATTGGCGACATCAATCTCACCGGTTTTGGCTAAGCTGGCGACTACAGCCAGGACAATAATGCCGAGGACATCATCAATCACCGCCGCGCCAACAATGATTTGCCCTTCTTTGGATTTGAGTTGACCTAACTCTGATAACACTTTAGAGGTAATGCCGATACTCGTTGCCGTTAACGCGGCCCCCGCAAAAATCGCTGGAATTGCTGCGACATGAAAGAGCATCATTAACCCTGCCGTGCCCGCCGCAAAAGGTGCCGCGACTCCGACACAGGCGACAACCGTGGCTTGAATTCCCACTTCCTTCAGTTGCCGCAGATCGGATTCCAGTCCAATTTCAAACAGCAGAATAATCACGCCGATTTCAGCTAGAACCGAAATCACTTCACTTTGCGACTCAAAGATGCGGGTCAGCGCATCCGGTGCCAATTGATTCAATCCTTGCAGCGCCGTCATAATCACCGAGTCAGAGGCAGACAGCCCCCCTTCGGGAAAGATCACCAGGTGCAACGCCGAAACACCGACAATCACACCGGCGACCAGTTCCCCCAGGACGGGCGGAAAATCCAATCGCCTAGCGACTTCTGCGCCGAACTTGCTGGCCAGATAAATCACCACCAGCGTCAGCAATACGCCAGACAGAATAATGGGTGAATCCTCAGCAACAACGGTCGCCAGGAATGGTATCGGAGCCATGAGAGCGGCGATCCCACTACTGAAAGGAGGCAGAATGTTGGACAGAATCATGAGTTTAAAACGATGAAGGTTAAGGGTCTGAGGAAGTCATAAAACTGCGGGGGGTATGAAAAAGGCAACCGATCAAAGATGGTCATGCTTTGGATGCGGTTGCCTGGATCGAGACAAGCTTAGTTGTCAGTGAGTGACGCGGGCGAATGGGTGTTGAGATTATCTTGAGTCACAATCAGCTTCTCCGCTTGGGCATCATCTAAATCGACTAACGTTTTGAGTAACGGTCACCAAAAAGCCGGGGTCATGACCCGGCTTTTTAGGTCTGTGTCGTCTCGATTCAACAGCCGTCTGGTCCACAGAAACTGTGCCCGTACAGTACCTCCGCGTCACAGATATAGATCATGCCCGCAAAATCGAGGAAAAACTTCACTGCGACCTGATCCGCAATATTCTCGGCCATATCCCGATCCGGGGTGAGCACCTCGAATTTTATATTCGCCGTGGTGTCAGAAACGCTGGGTTGTCCCGACGAGCGCACGTTGCGACTGCCTTTACCGCCGGTTTCCAGAACCGTATAACCGGTTGCCCCGGATTCTTCGATGATATCGGCGATCTTTTTCAGCAGAATCTTTTCCGTGATGATGACGAGCTTTTTGGCTGGCTTGGCCATGTTGGTTACCTCCTTACCGTAATTGATCTTATATATTGAGTCGCTTGGTCTGCCGGGTCAAGGGAGGGCCGACAGACCGCGACCCGTCGGGATTAGCTGCCGCCTATCGCCTGGGCGAGTCCGAGGAAGAGCGGTATACACAAGCCGATCGCAATGGGTGTACCGATGGCTGTGGAGGCACCGATGTAGGCGGAGGGATTGGCCGACGGAATCCCAGCTCGCAACGTGGGCGGACCTGAGATGTCTGAACTGGAGGCGGCGATGACGGCCAGGATCACAACACCGCCCAGGCTGAATCCCGTGGCGTAGTGGGCAATCATGCCGAGACCGAAGGCGATGAACCCATGCACCAGCGGTGCCACCACGCTATACACGACGTACCACTGGGCCACCTTGCGCAGTTCGCCAATCCTTGACCAAGCCTCCATACCCATGACCAGCATCAAGATCGAAAGCAAGCCGCGGAAGAGGGGATCGTAGAAGCTTTTATAGACACTTTCTGGCTGGGTGAACAGGCCAAGAGCAATGCCGAGCAACATTGCCGATAGGGCAGGACCCTGGAGGCTTTCCTGCACGATCGGCCATATCTTGACCCGATTATTTGCAGGACCCTGCTGCTTACTGAGATACTCTTGTCGGCTGCTGGGATAATCTTGCTGATCGAGATAATTGCCTGCTGCAACGGGCTGCTTGCTGAGATACTGGTCTTCTGCTCTACGCTTCTTCTTGTTGAGATAAATGTTGGCCACCACAATCGCCGTTACGAGCGCTGGGATATCCATGAAGGGATAGAGTGCGGCAGCCCATGCCTCGTATTGGATTTTTTGTTCTTCCAGTAGCGTCAGGGCGGCGGCCATGGTAGAGCCACTCACAGCACCAAACAACCCCCCCGTCGCAATCGCATCTACGGTTTTGACCTTCGGCAGCTTGGCCAACGTATAGCGCGCGATGAATACAACAAGAATCCCTACTGCTACAGCAAACGCTGCGGGTAACACCATCTCCGTCAGGTTGGAATTGCGGATCGCAATACCACCGGTCAGACCGATTTTGGTGAGCAACATGAAGACGATGATCTGACAAATCGCCTCTGGAATTACCAATTGGCTACCGAGAGCGGCAATGACCATACCACCAATCAAAAAACCAAGTGTTGGGGACTGCAACTGCTTAACGAAGTCCATTAAAAAAAAGGACAAAAAATCCACGAATGCCTCCTTCTCCTCGGATGAGGAGTATTGCAATAAATGAACTAAATGAACTTTAAACAGTTAAAGAAAGTAAGAGTGAGGCGCTTCACCCCTACAGCACACGATCGCGCAGTCAAAGAAGTCTCAACAACAGACTGCCGAGAATGATTGCCGAGCGACTTCAAGCTCTGAAAAACTAAATCGTAATAGTTAAATCATTTGGATATTCTTATACTGTACGCCACTTTGGGTAGTAATACTTGCTGAGGGATCAAGAAAAAAGTTTTTGTATGCATAAAGGTTCTTCTATGGTTTTTAGATCACTGACACCGCGAAGCCAGCGGTCGGGGGCAGCAGCCCAACAAGTCGTTGCAGCGGCGGAATAAATTTTAAGCTAACGCTAAAATACTTAGTAAATATTTGTTATCCATCGCCGCGAGAAACTGTTTATTTTTGATTCCACGTTTGACACGCTTCTCTTGAGTTAAAAGATTGACTGCAATATGTCTGAGAATTGCAAAATTCTGTGGAGCATTAGTGGCAACCGTCGGTTGCCTCTAATCCACTCCTCATAATGATTATCATTATTTGAAAAGAGATGTTTAATTTTCTGAAAGTACTATGAGGTCTAGCTTATAGTGCATTCTACTTTTATCCATGCTCATCAATATTTAGATGCGTTTGCCCTGGGCGCTTAACTGGAAGTCAGTGGAGTGACATCAACTACTTTCAGTAGACCGAAAACTTTTGTAAGTTCACGAAAGAATAAGGGTTTCAGGCGACGCTTCTGAGACCCAGGAGAGCGATTGCGCGGAGCGCAGTGCCCCTTGGGCAATCGCTTACCTGGGCTAGAGAACTGATCTACAACCCTATTGCTCAAAAAGCAGATGATACGGGCATTCTGGCGGATTGTATGCAATCCGTCAAATGAACGGATGGTAAGCTTTCTAGAAATCTTTTCGGTCTACTGACTTTATTTATAGCAAGGGACTAGGGACTAGGGACTGGGGATTGGGTGAAGAGTCTTTTTGTGTCTAGGTTTTATCATTTGTTGATGTCCTAACCACCTTGGCTGTTGCTATAAATAAAGAACGTTTTCAGGAGAAAGGGCGCTTAGCTGGAAGTCAGTGGAGTGACAGCTGCACAAATATTCCCTTTTAAGGCGATAGAAATGTGTCATCTCAGGGCAAACGCGAGTGCGTGCGCTTTGCGCTTAGCGTGCCGCAGGCATGGGAATACTGTTGGGTAATGCCAAAAACTCTTTTAACCACTATTTTTTACTCATGCCATAATTCTCAATGTCTTCCCATCCTTGCGCCCCAGCTATTGTTGCGAGAATAGCTATAAATGCTGAGTTTTGACTCAGCACCCACCACCTGTAAGGACTTCCTCATAGCGTTTACCAGCGCTATCCCAAGTGAATTCTATTTCTACCAATTGTCTACCGTTACGAGACAATTCTGCTCGCAATTGCGGATTTTCAAATAATTGACAAACAGCAGTCACATATTCTGTAGGCTGATTTGCTCGTAAGGCAATCAGTGGTACATTTGCACCATCTACAGCCAGTCCTTCTAAACCGCGATCGCTTGCGACGACTGGTACACCCGCAGCGATCGCCTCTAAAGTTTTATTTTTAATACCAAATCCCGTCCGCATCGGCACAACGCAGACAGTCGCTTTGTGCAAATACTCTACCATTGAAGGCACACGCCCTGTTACAGTAATACCAGGTTTTTCTTTAAGTGCTAAAACTTCTGGTGCAGGACGAGAACCAACAATATCGAAAGTCGTATCAGGGTAAAGTTTTTGAATTTCTGGTAAAACTTCGTTGCTGAAAAAGCACACAGCATCGATATTTGCTAAATTATCCATTGCACCGATGAAAATTAAGCGGTGTCCCCCTGGATCAGTGGTGCGGTTGGGAAACGAAACCAAATCTACGCCATTGGGAATGACTACAATTTCACTATTAGGGTTAAATTCTTGCATCTGAACCCTATCTTCTTCTGTTGTTACCACAATTGCCGAGAATTTAGAGCTGTAGCGTTGCTCGTAACGACGCAAAAGTGGTAGATAAAGTCTATCTCGAAATCTATTTTCAGAAATACCAGTGTCTAACTGGTTGCGACAGGTACCGTAGACAGAACTATGAACGTTGACTACAGTTCTGATATGTTTTTGTAAGTGCGATCGCACATAAATTTCATTCACGCTATGTTCGCACGTAATGACATCACATTTCCCCGCCTGTATAAAGTTATCAACCCAGATTTGCATTTCATCTGAGTAGCGGTTTAACACACTTGGCGGTGTCCCTTGTCGTATAAAAGCCATGAAGCGCTGAATTTTCTTCAGTATCCCTCCGTATTTACCGGAGTCTTTTGGGCGATTAAAAAGAATTAAGTTGTCAACACAATCCCGTAATCCTAGTATTTCTGCATCTGTAACATCAGGCTCTCGTTGAGTAACCAGGGTGATAGCATGGTGTTGACTGAGATACTTAAGCAAATTAAACGTCCTCACCTGCGTTCCACCTCGTGTAGGCGGATAGGGAAATGTCGAAGAGAGCATTAAAATTCTCATAGTGTACCGAGTAGCAAAAAGAGGGAACTACAGCGATGATATACACATAATAATTTTTTTCCAAGCAAATATTTCAGTATTTGTACGTAATTATTTGTAAAAGTATAGGATTCCTCCGCAGATTTTTGAAATACACGTAGGGTGGGCAATGCTTACCAAAACCCAGATATAACCCAGATATAGTGGGCATTGCCCACCCGAAAAATACTTAAAATTTTTCAAAAATAAAACCGGATTGCTATATCAATATTTTTTTAAAATTAAGAATTAAAAAAATGACATAATTCTACTATTCTTGCTTCTTATAACTCAAAAAATATGCCTAAAATAAGTGTTTGCATTCCAACTTTCAATCGTGTGAAGCTGCTACCTTTCGCTATTGAAAGTGTACTACAACAAACTTATCAAGACTTTGAATTGATTATCTGTGATGATGGTTCTCAGGATGGGACACCTGAACTTATTTTGCAGTACACAGACAACCGCATCAAATATATCCGTCATCCAGAAAATATTGGTAAAAGTAATAATATGCGCTCTGGCTTTGATGCCGCAATGGGCGAATATTTTATGAAATTTGATGATGATGATAAGTTAACACCAAATTTCCTAACACGTACCGCAGCGATTCTTGATAAAGACTCTAGCATTGATTTTGTTGGAACTGACCACTGGGTGATTGATATTAACAACGTCCGAGATGAAGCGAAAACGCAAGAAAATTCTCGCCGCTGGGGTAGGGCGAATTTACAAGCAGGTATTATTGATAATTTGTTAGAAGTTGTGTTTGTTAACCAAAGCTTTCAAATAGGCGCAACCTTATTTCGCCGTTCCACCTTGCAAGAGTTGGGATTTATGCAGCCCAATTGGCAAAATTGCGAGGATAATGATTTATTTGTGCGGTTGGCTTTGGCAGGAAAGAAAGGCTATTACTTACCAGAGTTGTTAATGGAATATCGCTTTCATGACCAACAGCAAGGTATTGATCGGGCAATTCCTTATTTAACTGATAAATTGCAGTATTTAGGAAGTTATAAATTTCCATCGGACAAGCTGGAGGAAATTAGGCAAAAGCGTCTTGCAGAGACACAGTTATTGTTAGGGTTACGGTTAATTGAAAAGGGTGAAACGCAAAAAGGAAGAGAGTTAGTTTTGGCAGGGAAGTCTTTTTCTTCTGCTAAGGCGTGGACTGGGTTAGGGTTGTCGCTGTTACCTGTGGGGTTGCGTCCTTGGGCGTTTGGTTTGGTAAGACGGGTGAAGGGGTAAGAAATGGTTCGCGCAAAGTCGCAAAGGCGCAAAGAAAGAGGATAGAGGGTAAGTTGGGTTAAGGTACGAAACCGAATATCTAATTTTATGTTTGTTTGGGAACATTTAGGCTGCTTGAACACACTAAATCTAGCTACGATAAAAAGGAGTGTAAATTATTGCAGTTCGAGCTAGAGTGGTGCTGATTTATATTTAAGCAAGAATACCCGCATGGATACCAATGAGTTAAAGTTCTTATTAAAGTTACTAGGATGTTCCGATTATCGGTCAAGCCTTAGTTCTAGTAGTTTCAAAGCTTTTAAAGGTAAAGAGAAAATTTGTCAAAGTTTGGGCGATCGCGAACTGGTAGACTATTCCCGCGAGATTGCCGCAGTTAAGATTTTACCGCCTGGTCAAGCTCTGCTAAAAACTGACACAGATCAGTTGCCGCTCAAGCCTAATGAATTGAAGGTACTGGAGAGTATCAGCAAGGCTTCAGGAAAAATCACGCCAAGCAAAATTAATGTCAAATCTGTGAAGTCAGAGGAGCGAGACGCCATCTTGCAAAGCTTCCATGAAAAGGGATTAATTGACGCTGAAATCAAGATTAAGAAGACTAAAGCTGAGGTATGGCTTACCGAACGCGGAATTGAGTATTTGCGGGATGACTACAGTCCAAAGGGTGCTGCAAACATTAGCTTGGATTTGCTGAATAATTACCTGCGCTTTTTGCGGAAATCTTTACATGCTAAGCCTGAGCAAGTAGCTACTTCAGCACCTACCAAGGAAGAGTCGGCTGCTGTAACTATTATTAATCTTACGGACGAAGAAATTTTACAAACTATCCGGAGATTGGATCGGGAACTGGGAACTGACAATTATTTGCCAATTTTTCATCTGCGGCAAAAGTTACAACCGCCGCTATCACGGGAAGAATTAGATAAGGCACTGTATCGTCTGGAAGCAAATGACCAAATTGAGTTAAGAGCGCTTGTACACGCCCAAGAATACACCCCAGATCAAGTCAACGCTGGCATTAGCCAGCGTTCAGGCAGTCCTCTGTTTTTTCTTAAAGTTACCGTTAATTAAAGAGCAGCCTTATGGCATCCATAGATGAAATTATTCTGAGAAGTACCAACCCCTTCGATAACTTTCGCTCTGTCAACTTTTGGCACAAACAGCAACAGCCAGAACCCAGGGTTGACTCTATCCATCAAGAAGCGATCACGTCAGTAGAAGCAATTCTTGATCAAGTTATTCGAGACCATCGGACACGCACTGTGGTATTGGACGGCGATAATGGTTCTGGAAAGACTTATCTGTTAGGTCGGCTGAAAAAAGCATTTAATCATAAAGCTTTTTTTGTCTACATACCTCCATTTCCTCAAAGTGATGGCATCTGGAGACATATCTTGCGCTACACAGTTGATAGCTTAGTACAAGTTCCAGAGGGACAACAAGATACTCAGTTGCTGCTTTGGCTTGAGAGTTTGTTATCTGTCATCAAGCAACGCAGTATAAAAGAACGCATTTTCCAAGATGATATTTTCAGTTTGTGGCGAAGCGATCGCCGAAAATTTATCAACAAACTCAAAAGTACATACAAGCAAGCAGGTATCTATAATGCCGACAATTTTTTTGGAGTACTGCATGACCTTACTAATTCAGAACTAAATACCTTAGCTTGCGAGTGGTTACGAGGAAATGACTTAAGTGAAGAGTCTCTCAAAGCTCTACGGGTAGGAAGCTCTATTGATACAGAAGAAGCAGCACGGGAAACTCTAGCCAACTTTAGTCGAATTGCTGCTGACACCCAGCCAATTGTGCTGTGCTTCGATCAGCTAGAAAGTATTGCTCGGTTACCAGATGGTTCTCTAGATTTACAGACTTTATTTAGCATCAATACCAAAATTCACGACGAAGATAACAACTTTTTGATCATTATTAGCATCACTACGAATACCTGGCAACAAAATGCTACCCGAATTGACCTATCACACAAAGCTCGTATAGACAGAAAAGTTTCTTTAAGACTTATCAATTTAAACCAAGCAGAATCACTTTTGGCATCTCGTCTTTACTTTCTGCACCGTCAAGCAAATCCTGAGCCAGCTTCCTTTATTTATCCTTTAACTCGTCAATACATAGAGGAAGAATTTCCAGGTGGCAAAACTAATCCCAGAAACGCACTTATGCTTGGACGAGATATATTTCAAGATTACAAAGAATGGTTAGCTTCTCGTACCAATAAGGATGAATTTAAACGAAGGACTGCAGGAGACGAAGATGAGCATTCAAAATTGATAGCTGCTGTAAAATTGAAATGGCGTGAGGAATTGAGCAAAGTTCAACAGCGAATCACGAAACTTCGCCACTTATCCTCACCCGAACTTATTCAGATGCTACAAGAAGCTTTAGCTGCTTTGCAAATAGAGGATATTAAAACTCCACTGTTCACCGGCACAAAGTTTGCCAGTTATTCACTAGGCTATAAATTTCCTTCTCAAGCTGCACGAGTAGGTGTTATTTGGACAGAAGATGGTAAAATGACTACTTTCTTCCATGTCATGGAAGCTTGCGGCAAAGCAATTGAAAAAAATCCTTCCTTAAAGCTGCGGTTGATTCGTGCAGAAGAAGTGGGTAGCTCAAGCAATAAAGGCTACAAACGCTATACAGAAATTTTCACAGGTTCTCCCCATAGTCGCATTACGCCAAATCTTTCCTCTGTTCACTACATAGCCACCTATCATAGCTTAGTGAAAGATGCTCGTGAGGGAGATTTGGTCATTGCTGGAAAAACCATTAATTTGAAGAATTTACAATCTCTCATTCGTGAATCTAAACTTTTGGATGATTGTCCATTATTACAAGATTTGGGGATAGTTAAACAAAATAGCGACACAAGCCAAAAAAGAGATGACGATGCTAAGACAAAAGTAAAGCAATTTAAGATAATTATGCCAGTCACAACACCCAAAGAATTGTTAACAGCAAAAGAATTTTTGTTGGACTTAATGACAACTCAAAAATTTATGGGACGACAGCAACTTATCCAAAATGCTCGCAGTCAGTTTCCTATGTTGACTGAATTGCAAATCAATCAATTAATACAGCAGATGTGTCAAGAAAAGCTTGTTCAAATTCTTGACCAGAAAGCTAAACCAGAAGCTCAATTGATTTGTCTAGTCCCTAAAAGTTAATTTTTGGAATTGAATTTAGGCGAAATGAGCTCATGCAATATCTTTCAGAAGCCAATGAAATCAGATCGCAAATCACCAAATTATCCTTGGCTAAAACACTATGGCTAGATACAGAAATCGCTGACTGGAATACTCCCTATCCCAAATTATCGCTCATTCAGGTGTTGGCTAACCCCACAGATTCTGCGGGTGAATCTGTTTATATTCTCGATGTGTTACATAAACCTGATTTAGCAGCATATTTTATTAACCAAATCATGGTTAATCCTAATATAGAAAAGGTATTCCACAACGCCAGCTTTGATTTGAAATACCTGGGTGGACAGCTAGCCCAAAATGTTACCTGTACGCTCAAGCTAGCCAGAAAGATTACCCGCGAAGTTTTGCAAGTATCCAACTTACAACTTAAAACATTAGCAGCAGAACTCTGTGGATTTTCTAATGTAAATAAAGAAGAACAAGCAAGCGACTGGGGAAAACGTCCCCTTAGCGGAAAGCAGCTACAATACGCGGCAATGGATACAGTTTATTTGGCTGCTGTGCATCGCCGCTTATTAGAAATTTCTCATCCCAATATTATAAATAATATTTTTGATATGGCATCTACATCTAATAGTTTAAAAAAACCAACAGAAAAATCTGAAAAATCATCTTTAACTGTTACTAAAGTCAGAGTTGCCTTTGAGTCTCCCCGCCTTTTTTATTTAAATCAGCATTTCGGGGGAAACACCTTATTTTTACCACGAAATACCCAGAATGGAATTGGCAAGGCATTCCATCTATTAGCTGATGAATTTGTGAGTTTAGCTACTCATGAACCACGATTTCAAGATTTGTTTCAACCATCTGCTGCCCAATTGCAGGTAGAGGAAATTGCCTCTGGTATGCAACAGCTTTTTTATGAAGTAAAGTTCTATCCTTACCTACAACAAGTTGTTAAAAAAGATGCTAACCAAGCACAAGCAATGCTACAAGTTTGGCAGGGATTACAACGACTGATCAAACGCTTTGCTGAATTGCTGGTAGTTAATCGCCGCTATTGCGATGCAGAAACAGTTATTCGTAAGACTTTTATCACAGAAGAACGCAGCCTTGAGTATTACTTTAATCTCCCAGATGGAACGCAACAACGGGTAGGAGGAGAATTTGATTGCTTAGTCTACAACTTTGAACTCAAGCGCCTATGTGTGGTGGAATTTAAAACCTATCAGCCTGCTGATGCATCAGCGCAATTAGCCCAGGTTGCGCTTTATAGTTATATGCTATGGCAAAAGAAAAAAGTAGCTGTTGACTCGGCGGTTTACTGTGTTTTGCCTGAGTTCAAAGAGTATCAGTATACCTGGGAACAGCTAGAAAATACGGTGCATCAGCTGATTCCCTATAAGTTACAACAGATGCAGCAATGGCTGAGTTGGGAACCACCAAATCCCAATCCCCCACCGCCTACAACCCAGCCTTATCTGTGCGAAATTTGTCCACAGCAGCAAAAGTGTCAGGCTTATTTTGTAGTTGATAACAGTCAGTGTTTTGTGGGGCAGGCGTCTCGCCTGCCTGTAGAAGAGGGCGGGCAAGATGCTCCGAAGTTTGCTCAACGGGGGGAACCCCCGCACGCAACTTCTCTCCACCCCACAAGAGATGAGGAGGTAACTCCCAATGCTGATGCCATAGGTGAAGAATTGGTTGCCACGTTGCAATCTTTTGGTATTGGTGTAGATTACCACGGGGCTGCTGTTGGTCCAGCTTTTATCCGGGTGAAACTCAAACCCCAGCTTGGTGTGAAAGTGAACTCTTTGCTGAAGTTATCGGCTGATTTGCAAGTGCAGTTGGGGTTAGCAAATTCGCCTCTGATTTCTCCTCAGGCTGGATATGTCAGTGTTGACTTACCTCGTCCAGACAGGCAAGTTGCTAGATTTGAGGATTATATAAAGTCGCAACCTTTACCAGCAACCGCACCTGTAAAAATTGCCATAGGGGTGAATTTAGAGGGACAGTTGGTAGAGGCTGATTTGTCCGATCCAAATACCTGTCACTTTTTGGTTGGGGGTACAACTGGGAGTGGAAAGAGTGAGTTTTTGCGATCGCTCCTTCTAAGTCTACTCGTTCGTCATTCGCCGCAACATCTACAGATTGCCTTAGTTGATCCCAAACGAGTTACCTTTCCCGAATTTGAGCGGATGCGGTGGTTGTACTCGCCAGTCGTTAAAGATAGCGATCGCGCTATTGAACTGATGGAAGAATTAGTCACAGAAATGGAGTCGCGCTATCAGCGATTTGAAAAAGCTGGGTGTGCTGATTTGAGTACTTACAATCAACGTTCTCAACAGCTTTTGCCTCGCATTGTCTGCATTTTTGATGAATACGCTGATTTCATGGCAGAAAAAGAAACTCGTACGGCGTTAGAACAAAGCATTAAACGTCTGGGTGCAATGGCAAGAGCAGCTGGAATTCATCTCATTATTGCTACCCAACGTCCTGAAGCAGGTATTGTTACCCCAATTATACGCTCTAACTTACCAGGACGCGTTGCACTCCGAACTGCCAGTGAAGCAGACTCAGCAATTATCTTGGGAGGAAAACAAACAGCCGCTGCTCGCTTATTAGGTAAAGGCGATTTACTCTACCTCATTGGCGCTCAAATGCATCGGTTACAAAGTTTATTTGCGACACAGATTAGCCTACCGTCAGTCTAGCCTTGTCTATAGCAATCCTAAATTATAAGCCCTACGGGCTGCCTTCGGCTACGTGAACAACAAGATTCCCGACTTCTTAAAGAAGTCGGGAATCTAAGTATGCCCAATTTTCACAAATCAGATAGGATTGCTATATCATAAGTGCCTTGTATCTATAAGAACAATGAGATAACAGTCAATTTTCAGAGATCGACATAGATAAACGCAAGCTATTTATGTCCATCTCTATAGATTTTTGATTCTAAATTATCAAATTAGAGATTTTTGTAAGAACTCTAGCCAAGAGTCAAAAACTCCACAGGGAAATGAAATATCTAAACGTAATTTCTCATCAGCCGTCCTCACTGGATAGTTTAGGTAACTGCTCAATTGCTTTTGACCACACTCTTTTGTAATCTTCAATTGCACCACTGTAGTCTTTTAGTTTAGATCGGGCATTACCCCGGCTGATATAAGCTTTAGCATCGTTGGGATGAATCCGCAGAAACTGCGTGTAATCTTCAATTGCGCCGCTGTAGTCTTTTCGCTTAGAGCGAGCATTAGCTCGATTGATATAAGCTTCACCATCGTTGGGATTCAGCTCTATAGACCAAGTGTAATCTTCAATTGCACTACTGTAATCTTCCAACTCACAATAAGCATTGCCTCGGCTAATATAAGCTTTGGCATCCTTAGGATTCATCCGCAGGTACCGAGTATAATCATTGATTGCACCAATGTAATCTTTGACCATTAAGCAAGCATTACCCCGGCTGATATAAGCTTGTGCATCCTGAGGATTCATCCTTAAAGATTGTGTGTAATCTTCAATTGCACCACTGTAATCTTCCAAATCGCAACGGGCATTACCCCGGTTAATGTATGCTTTGGCATTATCAGAATTTAGCCGCAATTGGGTGCTATCTTCAAGCTCATACTGACCATTCTCTATGGTAACGTAAACTTCGTCATCGTTAGAGTTAACGGGCAAAAACTGGGTGGTATTCTCAATTTCGTCGTTATAATCTTCCAACTCAGATTCAGTATGAGCCTGGCTGATATTGATCTCAGTCTCAGCGTAATTGGGATTAAGCCCTAAGGAGTGGGTGTAGTCCACAATTGCTTCTCTTTTGTCAAGCCCAGGGTTGATAAACCGAATGTCATTAGGAATGGTATAGTCAGGATTAATCTGCATACTACTGCTGTAATCCGCGATCGCTCCCTTGTAGTCTCCAAGTTCAAAGCGGAGCAGCCCCCGATTGCAGCGAGCTTCGACATCGTTAGGATTAAACTGTAGGTACATATCAAAGTCTATCATTGCACCTTTGTAGTCTCCTAGCTTTTGACGGGCAAGCCCTCGCTGATAGTAAGCCTTAAAACCATTGGGATTGAGCCGCAGGAACTCGTTAAACTCTGCAATGGCTCCTTGGTAATCTCCTTTTCGAGCCTTTTCCTCTCCTCGGCGATAAAACACTTCGACCACATCGTACTGACTACGAAGCTGTGCTGCCGCCTGCTGTCGTTCGATGATAGTGCGTGATAGAGTTATAGCATTACGCCGCAACTCAAGTTGTGCTATCACCTGATCACTCAATACTCGTAGTGCTTCTATCTGTTCGAGACTCAAATCTCGGGGCACTATGTCAATCACGCATATGCTTCCAATCCCAAATCCCTCCGGTGTAATCAGGGGTGCGCCAGCGTAAAAACGAATGTTGGGATCGGAGAGTACCAAAGCGTTGTTTGCAAACCTAGAGTCTGCTAACGCATTCCTGACAACTAATGGTTTTTGTTGCAAAATCGTATAAGCGCAGAATGCGAGATCCCGGCTTGTTTCAGGTGCTGCTAAACCCACTTTCGATTTAAACCACTGCCGATTTCCATCGACAAGGCTAATAATCGCAATTGGGGTACGACAAATTTGTGCAGCTAAGAAGGTAAAATCGTCGAAGACTTTTTCGGCAGGAGTGTCCAGAATTTGATACTGGCTAAGTGCATTGAGCCTAGCTATTTCATTGTCAGGCAGTGGCGGTTGTGGGTTCATCTTTTTGCTAAACCTCTGAAAGCTGGTTTGATAGAGCAAATAACATGGAGACGCACCTTCTTAACTCAACAACAGGTCGTTCTTCTTAATTAGTATCCTGTAGTGTCTGCTTTTTAACGAGTGAGGAACACTCAATCTACTAATCTGTTAACCGAAAAATAATCGCTTATGGCAGGCACACCGGATATAGGGAGTGAGCGACGCAAAGAGAGTTTTTGAAAGATATTATTACTTGCTGCTAAAGCAGTTACACTCATCTCGTCTTAAAAACCAGCTCCAATGATTACTCATTGCGGATCTAGTACCCAAAGCAAATTGTAGCAAATCATACTCAAGACATTTTGTAAAAGCCCTAAATATTTTACATCTACTTTGAGATAGAGTTTGAGTTGTGAGTGTTGTTTATGGGCAATATTAATTTATATAATCATTTTTAAACAACTTTCAATTTTTGTAAATATTTTGACTGAGTAAGTATAAAATCTTAAGAAATAAGGCTTTCCATCAATAAGGGTTTAAGAAGAACAAGAGAACACAGAACACAGTAATCAGAATACCCCACTGATGAATCCGGGGGAAATAAGTGCGGAAAAACGCGCGTTGGTCTCCAAAGGATTTATCCGGGGGCTTTATACCAATACTCAGTACAGACGCCCTAATTAGGGCGTCTGTACTCTTAATTCACGACGAGAAAAGCGCGTTTAACAAAAGAACTCAGAACTCAGGAGTCAGAATGGCTCCTGTACGACTGGCGGATGAGTAAAGGGGTTTAAATAACGACAACAGCAGGGTGTCTACAATTGGTTTGGTGCTGCACCGATCCAATTGATTCTGAATTCTGAATTCTGTCTTCTGACTTCTTCTTCAATATTCTGACGAATGATTCTTTCTTGGTGAAATTACCAACAAGCGTATTGCAACGACTGCTCAAAAGGACGAATGGACTTGGATCTCCCCCTGGCTTTTTATAAAAACGAGCGATATTCGTGTTTTTATAGCCGGGGGATGAGTTAATTTACAAACTTGTCATAACTTGAGCTAACTCATTAGATAAATCCACGCTCTTATCTTGAGACTGTTGAAATAAAACACCAGCTAAAAAGTAATAATCGCCAGAATAAAAAGCCATTTTGTTTTTTCGTAATTCCTCTATGTGGTTTTTAACTTTTGGCTCGGAGCTATAGTAACCAAATTTTAAAGGTAAAACTATAAAATTTGTCACACGGTAACCGTTAGATATTGCATGATGAATTGTACTTTCTGGGTTAGAAAAACTGGAGATTAAAAGTAATACATTGTCATAACCTAATGATAAGAGTTCGTTGGTAACTGTTGCGCCATCTATGCCACCAAATAACAATGGCATATAAATTTCCTTATCGGGGGCGGGGAGATAAGGAGGATTAGCAACTAGATACTCAGCTTCTGGTTGAGAAGACTCAAACAAACATGAATTATGAATTATGTATTTATGACCAAGATTATATTCATCGATTGTTAAATTTGCGGTTTTCCAAGCAGAAGTATTTAATTCAAATCCATGTATGACACCATCAAACTTGTTTCTGAGTAATGAATTAATAACAGGGCTGCCATCTCCTGAGCCAAACTCAACGACACATTCAGATTCTTGACAATTTCTCAGAACCAAATTTTCCAAGCAGTTTGAGTAAAAATTGGATTCCTCAGGGCAAAAGAAGATCTTTTTCATTTGATTATCATTAATTCCAATATTTTTGAACAAAGGCAGGCAGTGCGCACCCTAGCAGCTACCCTTAAAAAGGCAATAAAAAACCGTTCCTTTAGCAAGTCATCTGTTACTAAAGGAATAAATGGCTATGTGAATTACCAGTAGATTAGAAATGCAAAATTACGAATGCTGTTGGTCTACCATTGTGAACTTTGAATTATGAATAACTTAATGTGGCTTGTTCTGCTTCACGTATCGACTGCACAACAGCAAGAGCCGCGCGATCGCCCATGAGCTTCTCCTGGTCGTACCCCAACACCAGTTCCCAGGCATCATTGGGATACATTTGAGCCAAAGGTAAAGCCACATCATCCAACATCCAACGTCCGTGGCGTTCGTCTTCCCTGATGTGCACTTCCCAATAACTCATTGCCGCGTTAGAGAGTCCCAAGCGCTTTGCTGCTGCAACATAACTTCTGAAAGCCGCTGGTACTGATAACTCGAAATACGTCAATCCACCGTTGTAACGCAGGAAATAGCGCTTGCGTTCACTTATCAGATAGCTATTATTGGAACAAGCCAGAAGTTCCCAAGGGATGAAATCGAAGTATCCCTCTGGTTCGGTGTTCATCCCAAACTCGTTGAGCATTTGAGCAAAAAACGTAGAATGCTTGCGAGATAAGCGACCGTTCCCGTACTCTTCCTGAAAGACTCGCATCAGCGTACACTGTACTGCATTAGCAGCGCCACCCAGAATGCGCGGAAGGTGACTGCTTTCCACCAAGCCTTCAAATGAGCCAATAGCTAGCAAGTGACGGTAGCCAACCTCACTCATTTCCTCCTGGATGTAACGACTGTTTTCCGACAAAGGCGGATCTAAATCCTCAGCACAACGATCAATGAGAGCTTGCTTAACATCCAATTGTTGCAATGCAGCGACATCAATTTGTGCGAGTTCCCACTCTTGCCAAGCCGTCTCAATTTGGTCGCGCACCTTATACAAGTAAGGAGAACGCTCGTTGACGTAGTGGCGTAGGTCATCGTACCAAAACAGATTTAACCGATTGATGCGATATAGTATGCGCTGGAGAAAGCGGTGAGCGGCACCATCACCAGCACCATTTCGATAAGCATCAGGAATTGCCACAGAGAGTGCGCGTTCAAACTCACTGTTTAATGCAGGCTCTGCATCTAGTTGTTTGTCCAAATTCTCTGTTGCAAGCAGTTCTATAAATTGCTGCTCAGCACGCTCGTAGTTTATATCTATATTTTCTTTTATCTGCTTACTCTTTGTTTCAACCTCGGGGAGAGGAGACATCACTAAATTGCTGTGCATGGAATACTTGGTTACTAAACGCAGGCGTGAAACTGTTTCCACCTATACTATTTAGATTTCCATTAAGCAAATTTAAGTACATCTCCCGTTGGTGATAAAGAAAAATTAACTTATTGATTAAAGATTTCAGTCCACAGACGCACAGGGAGGGAGGGAGAGGAGGGAGGGAGGGAATGCGTGAATGAGCGAATTGATTTCCCCTGCTCCCCTGCTCCTCACGGCTGCGGACTGGCAGGTGTTTGAGTTATTGGTTTACTCGGTGGAATCTGTTCAATGGTAATCAGTGCTTCCATGACTGACTTAGCAATGGGTGCGGCTACAGTACTACCATAGGCATTTTCTCCTTTTGGGTTATCAACCAATGCTAATACGACGTAGCGGGGCGATTCTACAGGTAAGATACCGACGAAGCTGGTGATTTTAGCTCCGTTGATATAACCACCAGCGCGACTGGCTTTTTCGGCTGTGCCGGTTTTGCCTGCAATGCGATACCCAGGAATTTGCGATGCTCTTCCTGTGCCGTCATCGACTACGCTTTCCATCATCTCTACCACCTTTAGGGTGGTTGTGGGTGAGAATATTTGGCGGGGAATAGCTCGATTGGGTGAATAGTGAACCTGCCCTTTAGTGTCTATCAGCGCCTGGACTACGTGAGGTGTGACCAATTTGCCCCCATTGGCTAAAGCTCCGTGCATTTGTACCAGTTGCAACGGTGTCAGTGAAAAGCCTTGACCAAAGGAGGTTGTTGCTGGTTCAACTGGCGTGGCAAGAAATTCTTCCTGACGTTTTAGCTGACTGCTTACAGTGAAGGGTAAATCGGTATCATCAACGCTTTGCCCTAGCCCCAAGCGTTCCAGCCAACCGTAGTAGACTGAAGGCTGCAATCTTTGGATGATTTGCACCATGCCTATGTTGCTCGAGTGTTGCAGAATTTGAGCGATGTTGATCCGCCCGTAACGTTTGTTTTCAGCATTCCTGATTGTTCGGTCAGTTACTTGAATGTAACCGGGGTCATTAAACACATCTTCAGGTTTAATGACGCCAGCTTCCAAAGCGATCGCCACATTTAAAGGTTTGAACGTTGAACCTGGTTCATACAGATCTGCTACCGTCCAGTTTTTAAATAGAGAGATATCGGCTTTAGAATATTCATTTGGGTTATAAGTGGGCTGAGAAACTAAGGCGAGTAGGGAACCATCCCACGCGTCCATAACAATGACTGCTCCTCGCTTTGCCCGGTACTTTTGCATTTGTTCTTTAAGGGCAAAGCGGGCAACTCTTTGCAGGCGGTTATCTATAGTGAGTTGCAGCCGCATATCATCAGAATTAAGAAAACCCTCTGGAGCATAATCTGGCATCAGCGCCCCGTTACCCGCGCGGCTGAGCCGTACCGTCTGCATAGTACGTTCTAGCAGCTTTTCTTGGCTGTATTCCACACCAGCCTGACCGCGACGGTCAAGATTCACATAGCCTACCACTTCTGCAACCAAATCCTGCTGTGGGTAGAATCGCGAGTATTTTTGAATTAACTCTAAGCCATTGAGCTGGAATGAAGAAACGCGATCGGCAATTTCTTCTGGTAATGCCGAGGCAAGTGTGATCCCGCTTTTTTTACTTTCAAACTTTTTTTCTAACTCAGCAGCGTCTTGAGCCAGTATTGGCGCAAGCTGTTCTGCCATCTGGTGATTAGACTTTTCAAAGAGTTTGGGATGGGCGTACAAAGTATACACAGGACGGTCAATTGCCAGCAAATCCTTATTGCGATCGACCACTGGGCGACGGGGCACAAAAGGTCGCAAATTCACCATTTGCTGGTTTCGCGCCTTTTGTGTGAGCTTTGGTCCGCGCACGATTTGCAGGTTGTACAAGTTAACACCCAGCCCTACGCCAGCCGCAATCAGAAAGCTCCAAACAATAAACAGTCTGAATTTGGTGTTGGGTCCTTGCTCTTGAGTCTGGTCAGGTTTGGTGTTGAACTGTTGTCTCGAACCCTTTTGCTGTCGCCTGGTAAATTCTGGTTTGGGAAATTTAAACTTTCTAAATTTTGTTCTGCTTGGTGACTTTTGCATGAATATAGTCCTTTGTCCACCGCTCTGCGGAGTCCAAAGTGAAAAGTCAACAGTCTAAAGTTATTATTTTTGGCTTTTGACTTGTTACCTTCACTTTTGACTTTTGACTAATACCCCACTGGATTGGAGGTTTGCTGTTGTATTTCTGAATTTGGCGTTTTGTTAAGTACTGGGTTAGGCTCAACAGGTGCTCTCTTCAAGAAAAGCATCCCTGCGGGAGTTGGCGATACCAGTTTAGCTGGTGGGCGTTCTGCTTCTTTCGCCATTTGGTTTTTTAGCACCTCGTTGGCTGTCATCAATTGGCGCTCATGACGGTACAAGTTTTGCAGCTTGCGGGATGCCTGACTCCACAGTTGTTGGGAATATACAGTCCAACCATAAACCACAAGCGTCGTAGCGACTAACAAAAACGCCATAATTGAAGAATGACGATGTAAGGCGAAAAGGCGCAGCAACCACGAAGGGACAGACTCAGCAGATGGCATCACAGGGACGCTTGAGGCTTTTTGTTTGCTGGGATCTGGCACGGATGTTGTTTGTGTCTTGGCGCTGGATGCTTCCCTTGCCATCTGCCGTGCAGAAACTGATAAATTTTTGGACGAATGCCTTTGTTTTCTAGAGGATACTGATGTAGACAAGGCAGGCAGAACGGCTTGGCGAGTTCTGAACTGCGGTGTCTGTGGAGCATTTTCTGGTGGTTGAGTGGACTCTTTTTGTCGGGGAGCAGAGCGACGTTTTCTGCTACTTCTCACTCCTGTCCGGAACCCACTGCCCGTTGCAGAAACATCTGATTTGCGAGCAACAGCCATAATTTTTTGGATAGAAAATACTTTATTCTAGATGATTGTCTGTTTTTACTCTCGTTATTATTGCCTTTCGGGCAATAACCAACAAATACACCCTACACCCAATCAATATATTCTGATAGGTAGGCGCACCAATCTTCCCATTCCCAAGAAACTTAGTTTCACAGAAGAAATCAGATTTATTGGCAATGAATAGAATTGCCACTGAACACTCAAGGTGTTCAGGTATCGCATTTATAAAGTATGGCAATGCATTGCTACTATAAGCAAGAGGCGTGAAAAAAAAACACAATTTTTGCTATGATATCGCCCTTAGTGACTTAATTTGCTAATACTACCCTGAACGATTGAGTGACTTTACAAGAAGCGAAAACATTTTGCTTAAATCTGTCATCTCAAGTTGCTTAAAAAAAAGCAACAAATAAGGTATCGTAGTCAACAGGCTAAAATTGTACTTGCCGCAATTGGTGAAAGAGGAGTTATGAAAATAAAAATCCTTAGTTTTGCTTTAATTTTGGGTCTGGCAGCAGCTCTCGGAGCCTGTGATAGTGGTGGTGGCGGCGGCGAAGCTCCTGGAGGCGCTGGGGGCGCTGGGGGTGCTGGAGGTGCCGCTACTTCACCTGCTGAACCAGCAGATACTGGCACTACCCCTCCCGCTGGTGGTGCAGCTAGCCCTGGTGCTGGTGGCACCACAGCTACCCCTGGTGCTGGTGCGGGTGCTGGTGGCGCAGCTAGTCCTGCCGCCACTCCAACCAAGTCCCCCTAAATAGCAGTCTCAAAACAGCCAAAACAGGTTGTTGCAGCGCGTCTCACTACATTGGTTGAGTTGATCCTCCCAAATTTCCACAAAGTAGATGGCTGAGTTTTGAGAGTGCATAAATTAGTCACGCTCACTGACACTTTGTCTTGACAATTCCCTGTACTCGGTTTCTCGTCTGCAAAAGTGATCTGGTAGCAACCTTGAGCTTGCCAGATCTTCACAGCAACTTACCCAAGAAACCCGGTTTCTCTGTGAAACCGGGTTTCTTTATAGCTAAGCTATTGGGCAGGTGAGGGAGATGGGGAGCTCTTGAGCAGGGGAGAATAATTTTGGACTGTTGACAAATGACAAATGACAAATGACTAATGACTAATGACTGATGACTCATGACTGGGGGGAGAGAGAAAATGACAAGGGTGATAAGATTTCTGGTTTTAACAGTCTGTACTAGCATATTGGTGGAGCTAAGCAGTCATTGGGGGGCATTGGTCATGGCATTACCGCCACAAGAAGAGATACCAGAAGAAATATTGCGAACCGAGATTATTACAACAGCGCGATCGCCTGTTGATGGTAAGCCTTTGAACGCTGCCGAATACGCTCAATTGCAGGCTCAGTTGCAAAAAAGCCCACCCCCAACACTTGATCCCCGAATTCAGGATCAAGTTTTTCTGCTGCGACTCCGTAAAACCTTGCTTCAGCTTTTCCCCTTTCTCAATATTTGAAGCGTGTATGAATCAAAGAATTTACTACATTTCAGACTCCGTACCTTACGCAAGGTAAAGCGCACTCCTCCAAAAGGACTCCCTCTAAGGTACGATGACTCTGGCGACAAAATTGCAAATAAATGTAAAGAATATATATATATGTTTTACAAAGCAAATTTACTTACCCACTTTAGTCAACGTAGCTAGCTGCATGTCTATGACCACGATCGCCCCCGAACAGGTTAACCGCATCATTTGGAATCAACATCAAGATCCGTTTGAAGTACTCGGTGCCCACCCCATAGAACAGAATGGCAAAAACGTCTGGGCTGTGCGAGCCTACCTACCAAATGCGAGTGCGGCTTGGGTCATTCTTCCTGAAGAACGGAAGGAATACCCAATGGAAACGGTGCATGATCCCCACTTTTTTGAATGCACTATAGAAATAAAAGAACTGGCAAACTACCAGTTACGGATAAAAGAAGGGGAACACGAGCGAGTCATGTATGATCCTTACGCTTTCCCTTCTCCCCGGCTGACTGAATTTGATTTGCACCTGTTTGCCGAAGGTAACCATCACCGGATTTACGAGAAACTGGGAGCGCACCCGACAGAAATCAACGGTGTTAAAGGCGTTTATTTTGCCGTCTGGGCACCCAACGCCCGTAATGTTTCAATCCTGGGAGATTTCAATAACTGGGACGGGCGCAAACACCAAATGCGAAAAGGACACACTGGCATTTGGGAATTGTTCATTCCCGAACTTGGTGTAGGAGAGCATTACAAATACGAAATCAAAAACTACGAAGGACACATTTACGAAAAATCTGATCCTTACGGTTTTCAACAAGAACCTCGCCCCAAAACCGCATCCATTGTAACCGATTTGGATGCCTACACCTGGAGTGACGAAGACTGGCTGGAAAAACGGCGTCACACCGATCCCCTCACTCAACCCCTTTCAGTTTACGAACTACATTTAGGCTCTTGGTTACACGGCTCTAGTGCAGAACCACCCAAATTGCCCAACGGTGAAACCGAACCTGTCGTTACTGTTTCAGAACTTAATCCAGGCGCACGTTTCCTTACATACCGGGAATTGGCAGAACGGCTCATTCCCTACGTCAAAGATTTGGGATACACTCACATTGAAGTGCTGCCCGTTGCCGAGCATCCCTTTGATGGCTCCTGGGGTTATCAAGTCACTGGGTACTACGCCCCCACCTCGCGTTTTGGTCGCCCAGAAGACTTTATGTATTTCGTTGACCAGTGCCACAAAAATGGTATTGGGGTGATTGTAGATTGGGTTCCCGGTCACTTCCCCAAAGATGGTCATGGTTTAGCATTCTTTGATGGCACCCATCTTTACGAACACGCCGATCCCCGCAAAGGCGAACACAAGGAATGGGGGACTCTCGTGTTCAATTACTCCCGCAACGAAGTCCGGAATTTCCTGGTAGCAAATGCCCTGTTCTGGTTTGACAAATTCCACATTGACGGCATTCGTGTCGATGCTGTCGCCTCCATGCTTTATCTCGACTATTGCCGCGAAAATGGAGAATGGCTTCCCAACCAGTACGGCGGCAGAGAAAACTTAGAAGCAGCGGACTTCCTGCGTCAGGTGAATCACAGTATCTTCAGCTATTTCCCTGGCGTTGTCTCAATTGCCGAAGAATCCACCGCATGGCCGATGGTATCTTGGCCCACCTACACTGGAGGACTGGGCTTTAACTTGAAGTGGAACATGGGCTGGATGCACGATATGCTGGATTACTTCAGCATGGACCCATGGTTCCGCCAGTTCCACCAAAACAATATCACCTTTAGTATGTGGTATCACCACAGCGAGAACTACATGCTTGCCCTGTCTCACGATGAAGTGGTGCATGGTAAGAGCCATATCATCGGCAAAATGCCTGGGGATAGATGGCAGAAGTTGGCAAATGTGCGTTGTTTGTTCGCCTTTATGTTCACTCACCCAGGTAAGAAAACCATGTTTATGGGCATGGAGTTTGGGCAGTGGAGTGAGTGGAATGTCTGGGGTGACTTAGAATGGCAGCTATTCCAGTATGAGCCCCACCAACAGCTCAAAGAGTTTTTCAAAGAACTAAACCATCTTTACCGCTCCCAACCAGCTTTGTACACCCAGGATTTTGCACGCGAAGGGTTTGAGTGGATTGACTGTAGCGACAACCGCCACAGCGTCGTTTCTTTTATCCGTCGCGACAAAGATTCTGATGATTTCGTTGTTGTGGTTTGCAACTTCACACCCCAACCCCATTCCCACTATCGCATCGGTGTACCTCAGCCAGGATTTTATACTGAGTTGTTCAACAGCGATGCTCGTCAGTATGGCGGTAGCAACATGGGCAACTTAGGTGGTAAGTGGACGGACAATTGGTCATTGCACAATCATCCCTATTCGCTGGATTTATGTCTGCCACCCTTGGGAGTATTGATTCTCAAGTTGGATAAGCAGAAGACAGCAGAGGTGATTGAATCTTAAGTAAGGAGGGTGGGCGATGCCCACTCTAAATTTGGCGTTGCTGATTACAGCGCTTTTCAAGTAAATAAACCACGTGGTAGGGGCACGGCAATGCGGTGCCCCTACGAAAATCTGTGGTTCAATTAACTGAAAATAGCTGTAAGAGTATGAATTTTGTTTCGCGCAAAGGCGCAAAGCCACAAAGATTGTATTTTTTAGATTTTTGCAATATTTTGTTTCATAGCTAAATGACACTGTTGGCGAATTCGGAAACGGCTATACTCGGTTAGTTAATTCAGCAATGAAACGATTAAGAGCTTTAAGTGCCGTTTTGTATCCAGTGGCTTGCTTACCTAACTTCAGTTCAAACAAAATGTGATCGCGTAAAGTTTCAAGTGCTTCCAGTTGAGGTAGTAAGGTGGCTGACCTTTTTTGATACCCCTTGTCCGGTATAATACACGGTTGAAGGGTTCGGTTTTCCGTGTATTACATGGTAGATTTTGTGATTCATCTCGTGTGATACTTGGTAGAGTATTTTTCCGCACAATTTCTTCTAAGTAGTCAGCCTTAGTTAAACCAGTTTTTTCAACTCAGATTTACATTATGGTTCAGAAAATAAACTTTCGCTCATATTTTGATGCAGAGTTTGATTTTGCTTTTGACTAGAAAGCTTGAATTGGCGTTACAAGCGTGCTCGGTTTATGGTTCAGAATTTTTCTCAAATTATAATTCAAAGCACAAGGGCTAATGTTGAAATGGGATTTCGCAGGCATTCTACAGAGGGTGAAAATTTTGCTAACAAAGCAAAAGCTGAGTAAAACATTAATTTTGAATTGATTACCTACCTTATAGGTGAACGGTATCGCCTCCATAAACGCCTCCAAATTAAAAGCACTAAAATAGCAATAATAAATCCACCCAGAGTATATATACCCTTAGTTATTGGCATTAACCACCAAGGTTCTTGTGGGGTTGTCTGTAGTGTCGTACTTAGCTTTAAATTGGATAACTTTATCAGGGAAGACCTAACGGGGTTATTATTTTTTTCACCTAATCCTGGTAGAGCGGCAACAAACGAGCCAAAAGCCCATCCTCCAGCTAACAGGGTAACGAAATTTTGAAAGTAGCGATCGCGTTCGGCTTTTTCTACTTCAACTCGACTACGAACAGCGTTAATAGTATCCGATAGTAATTTTAAACCTCGCTCTAGATTTTCTGAGTCTTTAGTTATTTGCAGCCGATATTTATCTTTAACTAAGAGACTAAATTCTGTTAAAAACTTTAATTCCGTTTCTAAATTTACTATAATTCTGGTTGCTTTCTGTTTGATTCTATCTAATCGTTTTTCATAATTGCTTAAATTAATATCTATCGTGCTACCTTGAAAGTCTAATATAGTTAATTCTTTTGTATATTCATTAAGTAGATTTTGCACATTTATTAGCATTTGATGCAGTGTATTTAATTCACTGTCTTTATTTCTAACTTGTTCAATCGAATCACTACTAGATTGGATTTTGCTGAAATAAGCTTGCAGAGAACTTTTTAACAGACGACTTTGGCTATAAGCCCAAAATATTTTGTGTCTATAATAAAATAATCGTATCCAATCAGAATAAAATTTTCCAGATAGATTTAAGGTTGGCAAGAGAAGCAGTGGTAATCGGCATTAATCGCTACCCTGTCCTGAAAGAGAAGTCAGACGATCCCGCTCAAAATCTCGAAGCGCCAGCAACTGACGCAGAAGCCATAGCCCAAATTCTGGAAACTTACGGCAATTTCCGTGTCAAGCGTTTACCACCAGCTTACAATTCAGATGGGGTTTGTTATGTCGATCCTTCAGGCAGTGTAAAAAAGATGGACTTGGAAAGAGCCATCGACCAACTTTTCAATCCCTCTGAACCGTATATTCCTGATACAGCGTTAATCTTCTTCGCTGGGCATGGATTACGTAAAGATCAGGGAGGAGTCAGTGAAAGTTTTTTAGCTACGAGTGATGCTTATCCTCGTGGGGGAGATTGGGGACTTTCCCTAGATTGGTTACGCAAAGTCTTACAATCTTCCCCAGTTCGACAGCAAATTGTTTGGTTAGATTGTTGTTATAGCGGTGAATTGCTCAATTTCCAAGAAGCAGATCCAGGGATTGCAAATGCTCGGGATAGATGTTTAATTGCTGCTTGCCGTAGTTCTGAATTAGCTCGTGAAAAGTCTAATGGGAAACACGGGGTTTTGAGTGAGGCATTGTTATCAGCACTTAAGCCCGAAAACCATGCTGAAAGTTGGGTAACAAATTACTCCCTTGTTGACTCAATCAACCAACAGCTAAAAACAGCCTCTCAGCATCCTATTTTTCACAACACTGGGGGAGAAATTATCCTTACCGGACAAAAAGAAAAAATTGACCGTGCTGTTTTAATGGCACAAGTATGTCCTTATAAGGGATTAGCGGCTTTTGAGTTTAATGATGAAGATCCCAAATATTTCTATGGGCGCACTGCTTTAACTGATACGCTTTTAGACAAAGTAAGGCTATCGAATTTTGTGGCGGTGGTGGGGGCTTCTGGAAGTGGTAAGTCTAGCGTGGTGAAGGCAGGTTTACTGCATCAGTTAAAGTTGGGGCAAAGATTGGGAGGAAGCGAACAATGGGTAATAAAGATTTTTCGCCCCGGAGAACATCCCCTGGAAAAGTTAAACAAAACTGTTGACTTACAAACCCCTGTTTCCCATCGCCTAATTCTCGTCATCGATCAATTTGAAGAAATTTTTACTCTCTGCCAGAATGAACAGGACCGACAAAAGTTTATTAAGTGCGTATTGGGAGCATTGAATAAGTCGCAGTTGACGGTAGTGATAACCATGCGGGAAGATTTTCGTGATAAATGTGCTGAACAAGAATATGCAGGACTAGCACAGAAAATTCAAGAAAATCTGGTCACTGTCACCCCAATGAATGACCAGGAGTTGAGAGAAGCGATTACTAAACCAGCCGATCTAGTTGGTTTGGAAGTACAAAGGGAATTGATAGAACAAATGCTGGCAGATGTAGAAGGTCCGGGTAGTTTACCTCTGTTACAATATACTCTAACTGAATTGTGGAAGAAGCGTGAGGTCAATCGCTTAGCCTTACCAGAATACACTAGGCTCGGTGGAGTCAAAGGCACACTGCAAAAACGGGCAGATGAAGTTTATGAAGCTCTCGATCCAAAAACAGAACAGCTGGCTGCCAAACGGATATTTATTGAGTTAACCCACTTGGGCGAGGGAACAGAGGACACCCGCAGACAGGTGTTGAAAACAGATTTAGTCAACGCTCAACAATCAGCAAAAGTAGTAGAACGAGTGCTGATGAAGTTGACAGAAGCCAGATTAGTAGTGACATCTAAACTACAAGCACGAGGAGAAAGTGAAAAGACAGTAACAGTGGTGGATGTAGCCCATGAAGCATTGATTCGCCATTGGTCAAGACTAGGTTCTTGGGTGCGCGAAAACCGTGATGCAATTCGCATTGAGCGCAGAATTAAGGCAGCAGCCCATGAATGGGAAACTAATAAAGTTCAGTCCCGATACCAAGTACATTGTCAGTGGCAGTCGTGACAACACGCTGCGGTTGTGGGATACTTCGGGCAAGTTGCTCCATACCCTTAACGGTCATACAAGTGATGTCACAGCGCTGGCGTTCAGTCCCGATGGCAAGTACATTGTCAGTGGCAGTGATGACAACACCCTACGGTTGTGGGATACAAACGGCAAGTTGCTCCATACCCTCAACGGTCATACAGATACTGTCAGGTGGCTGGCGTTCAGTCCCGATACCAAGTACATTGTCAGTGTCAGTGATGACAACACCCTACGGTTGTGGGATACAAACGACAAGTTGCTCCATACCCTCAACGGTCATACAAATGATGTCACGGCGCTGGCGTTCAGTCCCGATGGCAAGTACATTGTCAGTGGCAGTAATGACAACACGCTACGGTTGTGGGACACAAAAGGCAAGTTGCTTGTCACCCTCAACGGTCATACAAATGATGTCACGGCGCTGGGGTTCAGTCCCGATGGCAAGTACATTGTCAGTGGCAGTAGTGACAACACCCTACGGTTGTGGATCGGTAATTGGCAAGGTTGGCTAACAGTGGGGTGCGATGGATTACACGAGCATCCTACACTTCTGGAAGCTAAAACCGAAGATGCAAAAGCCGCAGCGATAACCTGTCTAGATTATGCTGACTGGAGCAACACCGAAAAAGCTCAATTTCTGGTTAAGCAAGGTCAAGCCATAGCAAAGGCAGATGGAGATACCAAAACTGCGGAAGCTAAGTTTAATCAAGCCCGAAAATGGGATTCTAATGTAGCTATCCCTAGCAAAACAGAACTAAGACATTTAGCTGCCCCTGGTCTTGTTACTCAAGCAGAGAAGCTCGTCAAAGATGGTAAAGTCAAAGAAGCCCTTGCTGCCCACACAGAAGCACAAAACTTTGATTCCAATTTAAAAATTACAGCTATTTCTTGGGACTTCCTCTGTTGGTATGGCAGTTTGAGGGGATATGCCGCAGATGTAATGTTTGCCTGTGAAAAAGCGGTGGCGCTTGAACCTGAAGATGCAGATATTCGGAAGAGTCGAGGTGTTGCTAGGGCGCTGACTGGGAATACTCAAGGAGCGATTGAAGATTTTGAGACATTGATCAAATCGACTTATGATAAGCAATTAAAAGTACAAAGGCAAGGTTGGGTTGATGCTCTCCGCGCTGGTAAAAATCCTTTTACAGAGGAAGAGATTCAGCGCCTATTAGAGGAGTAGACAGATGTCACCCAAACATTTCCCAGTGTAAACTCTGTTCTATGAAAATAAACCGTTTTGGTCGGGCAGAAATGGCAAGATTATAGTTCAATACGGTTCAGTTAAGGCTAGGCTGTACTGAGGATGCGGAAAACAGGAGTATCAATTCGTTGTCCAGTACCTCTGTGTTTTGGTTTTTTGGAGCGAAATTTTGATACAGGTTTTTTCACAACCCTGGGATTACATCGATGAACTCGTTCAGGTAAAAGTTGATCAAGAATTTCTACAGTCAACCAATCGAAAAAAGGGGTAGTTCTTCTGGTTGCAAGCGTTGAAATTTAGGAAGCGCACGACGAATAACCCGTAATGTTCCTGTAAAACTTAGACGCAACGGTGGAATTTCAGCACTGGTTGCAGCTTGAAACATTAACAGCCTTACCGACCAATGTCCTAATAACCAGCCATAGACCAATACGGTTCAGATAAGACCAAAACCCTTATCAAAAACACAATGTAGAACTCTCGGATGGCGCGTCTCTACACCACGTGATTTTTTACACATAAACCTTAACTGAACCGTATTGGGTCATAATCTTAACCTACATCGCAATGCCCCAGATTTCTTTGAAACTGCTGTCGCATGGCCAAATCGTATATTTGGATATTGAGTTTGGACTTCTAATGTTTACTGGTATTTTTAGAGTGGAATAGTTCACATCTTTTGCCTACTCAATTAATTCTCCCGCTTGTCGTAAGACCTGTTGATAAAGAGTGCCACTCACCCAATATTAGGCAGTATCAATCATGGCATCAAGCAGGGGTTGCACTTGTGTAATTATCTCTCTATTTTTTGCCAACAAGAGAATACCTAAAGTACCGATTACTTGTAATCCCAAACTTTGAGCTACTTGGCGTGCTTCACGTTCATCCAATAGAATTCGCTGTTCACCAGTTAAGAGTGCTAAAGCAATTGCTTCGCGTTCACCGTCATCTAATTGTACCGGTATATTAGGCGTTATGGCTGAAACTGAGCGAACTTGCAACCATTTTGAAGCAATTGCTTGCAACACAAATTGTGATCCTGGAAACCCTGCAACAGTTGTTTCATGATAGACAGCTTGGGGAATAACAATTTGACAAAATGCAGTCTCTAAAATATCAAGGCGATTAATAGCTGCAAAATTTATCAATGGCGTAGCATTACAAACAACCGTCACAATTTCTAAAAACCTGCTTCAATTATCTCAATATCCTGGGCTAAATCTGCTTCATTGTAATGACGTTCAATTTTGTTTTGCCCCAAAAGTTTCTGAAATTCCCATACAGACAACTTAGCTAGGTGACGCGCTTGACTAAAGGTAAAAATATTTTGCGCGTATAGCTGTAGGGCTAATTCCTGACGGATAGCCTGTTCACCTTGATTTAAGGAATCCGGTGATATTTGCAAGTTTATTGGCTGAATAAATTGACTCATTTATATCAAATTTGAACAAATCTCAAAGCCAACGCATTAATTTTAACAACAATTCAACTTACACAAGAGTAAGTTTGTAGGTTGAGTTGATCAAGGAAACCCAACACACTCACCTATAAAGCTTATTAACCCACAGCATACTCAGTAAATTGCCGCATAAATGGAGACTGAAATCCTAGCACAATATCTTCCTTGGGAACTCCTGCTGTAACCAAATCTGCGGCAATATCATCTTCTGTACCGTTCCATTGAAGCCAAATTTTTTCACCCTTAATGTCTATGTGAATGATACAGCAATGCACCCAATTATCACCTTCCCAGCCTACGTGAACAATTTGATAGTGGTCGCGTTCTGTATCAAAAATCTTCTCAACTTCAATATTCCCGTAAGCTGGTTTTTGCTTGCCGTAATGTAGTAATATCTGCTGCACAAGTTGACGATATTTTGCTAGTTTTTCCATGCGACAATCACCTCATGCTTGACATCATAAATTTACTCGTGGTCTAAGTGAAGATATGCGATCGCCCTTCCAAGGTGCAATCAAGTAACATAGAAAGAGTCCGCAATGGCTACGCAACAGGTGAAAAGCCATGTCCGATATAGCTGCACCATACGTAACACTACCGCCAACTCAGGCAGAACTTCCTTGTGATGATGGTATTCCAATGGAAACCCAAAGGCACAAATATCAGATGGACTTGCTGATTGAAACCTTAGAGTTGTGGTTAGGACAACGTGAGGATGGGTTTGTCAGTGGCAATATGTTTGTCTACTACAGTGTGGCGCAGGTACGGAATAAAGATTTTAAAGGACCAGACTTTTTTGTTGTGTTGGGTGTTCCAAAGGGAGAACGCCGCAGTTGGGTTGTTTGGGAAGAGGGTAAAGCACCGGATGTAGTGATTGAGTTGCTATCTGAAAGTACCGCCTCAGCAGATAAGAACGAGAAAAAGCTGATTTATCAAAATCAAATGCGTGTGCCACAATATTTCTGGTTTGACCCGTTTAATCCTGATGATTGGGCAGGTTTCTCCATTCAACAAGGAGTTTACCAGCCCTTGGTTCCCAATGAGCGAAATCAGTTGGTGAGTCAGTCATTAGGGTTAGGATTGCAGCGATCGCAAGGTAACTATAGAGGAGTGGAAACCGTTTGGTTACGTTGGGCGACATTGGACGGAGAACTGTTACCTACTGCTGCGGAGATTGCACAGCAGGAACGCCAACGTGCTGAACAGGAACGCCAACGTGCTGAACAGGAACGCCAACGCGCTGAACAGGAACATCAACGCGCCGAACAGGAACATCAACGCGCCGAACAAGTGCAGTCGCAGTTGCAGCAAACGGTACGAAATTTACCTAACTCAACAAGAAGGCTCACGTCTCACCCGTTCGCGTAGCGTGCCGAAGGCATAGGGGAGCGTGAGATGAATTGTTGGGCGATGACGAAACCATCCCCGACCAATATTAATTATTAGATTGATTAGGGAGTGGGGTGGTTGAGAAATCGCCAAAGATTTCCGAAAATTCACGAGTAAATAGTGTATAATAATATTGGTTTGCTCCCTCACCACACGGCTGACCACAACACGAAGTAGCGGTTATACGCGCGGCGTCAGTAACTAGCGTGAGAAAGGGGAAAAGATTCCGGTCACTGGCTCGCGCCCATAGGCTGTAAAAGATACACCAAACAGGAATGCACGAAAAAGAAATTAACTGCCTATGGAAGATGGGCGGCTGCCCGGGTTCTCCCTTGAGGAGATAAAGGTCGAAAGACTAGAGACGCGGTGTAAGACCAAATTAAACACGGGTTTAACGAGGCAACGGCGAGTGAGACGGGAAGCCTACACTGTACCGAAGGTCAGTGTAGGTACTTCACTTCAGACAGGAATGACAGTGGAACAAGTCGCCAGGTTAACGGGTTTAGATGTTTCTCAAGTAGAGGAACTCGGCGATAGATAGCGTTGTAATAAACCAATTATGATCTCTGGTGTTTCCAAATGGGGCAGAACTCCTGCATCTGGAATTGCATGAAAATCTCGGATAGCACTAAGATTGAACTTTGCTAAACGCTGTCCTAGCTTAACACTGGTAAATTGTGCCTCCTTACCCCAAAATATTACTGTAGGGATGGTCAGTTGTTGAATATACAAACTTAAGTCAAAATAAAGGTCACCCCGTAAAAATGCCAAGGCGGCAAATTTAGCATTGGGCTGTTGTGCAGAGGCTAAGTAAGCCTGTACCATTTCTTCGGAAACTCGTTCGGGTTTGGCAAACAGAAAGCTTTGCAAAAAGTTGCGTACCGCCAATTCATTTTCTGCGCCCAGAGCATAAATGAGATTGTCCAACATTGGTGTATTGATTAATTGAAGAGGAAGTCTACGTCCAACACCTTGCCCAAAATCATCAAATCCAGAGGGACACACCAAAAACAGTGCTTGGAATAAAAAAGGATGGGCAATAGCAAGGCGAATTATCAAACCAGCTGTTAATGAAGACGCAACCACCGTCACAGGTGGACGACAAGTATGTCTGATAAATTCTGCGATCGTCGTCAAGTAATCGCTAATTTGGTAATCTCGCACAGGATGTGCAGATTCACCCCAACCGATTAAATCTGGGGCTAGCACCTTGTGCGTAGGGGCAAAAGCAGGATAAACTTTAGACCATTCATAAGCAGAAGCCCCGCCACCAAAATTATGGAGGAAGACAAGGGGAGGTAAATCTTCAGTTTCAGCAATCAACCAAGGTGCATTCGTTTGGGTATAGTAAACCATCAACCCCAAGGAGGTGTTGATGATTTTTTGTCCAAAGCCAGGGGGTTGAAACTGGAGCATCATGAATAAAGTTTAAACTCTTCTTTGTTCAATTTTCCCTTAGCTTGGAAATAGAGTTATTCGAGACGACAGGGTGTAGGGTGTAGAGAAAAATTTCCTTTCTTTGGGAGGGCATATTTCCCCGGCATAATTTTTCGCGTTGTACCCCTTAATCCCCAATCCCTAATCCCCAATCCCCTCTACCAGAAACCTCAGTACATAAGTCCTTTTGTGATCTTGTGGCAAGATCATGTAGTAAAAGCACTCGCATAAGCTATACAATGTTAGGAAAGTTACTAGATGGGCGTTACAAAGTTGTCCAAGTCCTCAGGGCTGGAGGATTTGGTAAGACTTACGTTGCTGAAGATACACGCCGTCCAGGAAATCCCAAGTGTGTTCTCAAGCTGCTGAAACGTGCGAGTTCTGACGCGTACTACTTGGAAGTTGCTAGACGTTTATTTCATAGCGAAGCCGAAATATTGGAACAATTGGGCAATCATGACCAAATCCCCCGCCTTTTAGCTTATTTTGAAGAAAATGAAGATTTTTTTTTGGTACAAGAGTTGATTGTAGGGCGTCCACTCAGCACGGAAATGCAAGCTAGTCAACCTTGGACTGAAAGCCAAGTTATCCAAATGCTAGAAGATGTTTTGGGTGTCTTGGAGTTTGTACATAGCTATGGTGTTATTCATCGCGACATTAAGCCAGATAATTTAATCAGACGTGACAAAGACAGCAAATTAGTTTTAATTGATTTTGGCGCAGTTAAACAAATGTGCTCTCAACTCGTAGCATCTCCGAGCCTTATAACTGCTACTGTTGCTATTGGTACTCCTGGCTATATGCCAGCAGAACAAGCCCAAGGTAAGCCACGACATAATAGCGATATTTACGCGCTAGGTATGATTGCCATCCAAGCGCTGACGGGATTGTTACCAACTCAATTACAGGAAAACCAGGAAACAGGAGAAATTGTTTGGCAAAATCAGACGCAGGTTTCTCCGGGATTGGGGGCGATTATGCAGAGGATGGTATGCTACCATTACCGCGATCGCTACCAGTCAGCCACAGAAGTATTGCAAGACTTGCAGCAACTCACAAATCCCCTACTAGCAACGCAACTATGGATTCCGCCTACATACATATATAACGCTGCGCCTCCTTGCAATATACCTGTTGCAGCATCCCAACAACTATCGTCAGTACCTGTTTATGGTACAACGACCGACTCTCGATTGCCACAATCACCTACTTGGCTCAATCCAACTCTGTCTGTGGTAAGATTCTTACCCTTTATCGGTGCATTTGGATTATTTTTATTTAAAGCTGCTACCTGGCTAATATTACTAGGTGTTGTTCTGGTAGCTTTTGGAGCAGGACTATTTTTTCTACGCTCTTGGTATCCTAGATTAGGGCGAGATTACGATGCCATTTTTGCTGTTGTGTTTTGCCTGTCTGGGATACTTCTTTTATTTCAAGATTCTCGGTTCTATGGCACTCAAGAAATACCAATTGGTCAATCTTTGCTAGCTGGGGCAGGAGTTTTTTCTGTCGCTGAATGTATTCGTTTACGTGGGAGGTAAGAAACAATTTGCTTGATTATTTTGAGGTGCTTACCATGAACTCCAACAAATCACTCATCAGTTGGCGGTTAACTTTTTGTGTTCAACTTTGAAACTATCATAAACCTCAAATATGCTCAATCATCAAATCAATTCTTTAGGCATTATTTTAATAAGCGTAGCACTCTTTTTATCAGCTTTACCATTTGTACGTCCAAATTTATTTCAGCGTCAAGATATATTGTTAATTATTGTGTTTTTTATCTGTGGTTTCATTCTCCTGTTTCCAAACAAGTTGTACACCCAAGGTTTAACACAATTTAATTTGATTCTTTTGATATTTCCTGCTGTTTTCTACACTTTTGAGAGCTTGCTTTTACGCAATAAAAAAACTAGATAAGACTCAGAGGGAAAAAATCAGTCTATATGATGGTGAACTTATGAAGAACCATCGTCATAATAATTTTGCACTGGATAAGCGTAAGCAATGAATTGTGGCTAACAACAATCGCTCTCAATGGGACTTAGGCAGATTCATCCAAACCCTCACCTATTTTGAGGTCATCCCTTTTCTCAACTGGATACAGGATTTTATCCAAGGTCGTTCTCATAGTAGCAGCGATATACCTGATGGAGCAAAACAAATGGGTGTAATATTAGTAGCAGGTGCAACGGGTGGAGTCGGTCAGCGAGTGGTACGACGACTGCTGGAACAGGACTATAAAGTACGTGCGCTTGTGCGAGACATCGACAAAGCACGGTCAATTCTTGGTAATGACGTTGAATTAGTTGTCGCAGATATTACCAAACCCGAAACTCTGACTTCCTTAGTCATGGCTGATATCCAAGCTGTGATCTGCGCGACAGCGGTGCGCGTGCAACCAGTAGAAGGAGATACCCCAGAACGCGGCAAATACTATCAAGGCATCAAATTTTACCAACCAGAAATTGTTGGCGACACTCCTGAAAATGTAGAATATCAGGGGGTGAAAAACTTAGTAGAAGCTGCTGCTCAATATCTGCCGAAAGCAGGTAAACAACTATTATTTGATTTCACAAAACCATCAACAGAATTGCAGAATACTTGGGGTGCGGTGGATGATGTTGTGATGGGTGGCGTCAGTCAAAGTAATATTCAATTGGTGGAAGAGACAGCTTTGTTTGCTGGTAATGTCTCAACCGCCAACTCTGGAGGATTTGCTTCTGTAAGAACGAGAAATTTCACTCCTCCTTTCAATTTGTCCGGTTACGAAGGTGTGGAACTGCGCTTAAGAGGTGACGGGAAGCGTTACAAATTCCTTCTGCGTACAGAGGCACAATGGGATGGTGTTGCCTATAGTTATTCTTTTGATACGGAGGCGAATACCTGGATAAATGTCCGCATTCCCTTTGCTGAGATGGTTCCGGTATTTCGTGCCAAAACATTAAAAGATGGCTCGTCAATTGATGCTAGCAAAATTTGCTCATTTCAACTGATGTTGAGCAAGTTTGAATATGACGGCGAATTAAATCCCAAATTTTCTCCTGGTGGTTTCGCTTTGCAAGTGGAATCAATTCAAGCTTATGGTGGGACAAATTTACCACAGTTTGTCTTAGTGAGTTCAGCAGGTGTGACTCGTCCCGGACGCCCCGGAATTAATTTGGATGAAGAACCGCCAGCAGTCAAATTAAATGACCAGTTGGGAGGAATTTTAACGTGGAAGTTGAAGGGAGAAGATAGTTTAAGAGAAAGTGGAATCCCTTACACGATTATCAGACCATGTGCGCTGACTGAGGAACCAGGGGGCAAGGAATTTATTTGTGAGCAAGGCGACAATATCAGGGGAAAAATCAGCCGCGAGGATGTCGCCAAGCTATGCGTAGAAGCGCTACAACAAAAGACAGCGTGTAACGTCACGTTTGAGGTGAAAGAGGGAGAAAATACCGCTAGTTCTATTGACTGGCAAAAGCTATTTTCTCAACTGCAACCAAACTTACGGTAGGGTACGTTAGATGCATCATCTTAGTCGTCTTTTATGCCATTACTGTTTATGTGCCGTAACGCCGTAAGTAATGGCGGTGCGTTACACTGTGTTAACGCACCCTACGCTTAACCTCATAGTTGGAGC
This sequence comes from Scytonema sp. PCC 10023, assembly GCF_963920835.1. Classification (NCBI taxonomy): domain Bacteria; kingdom Bacillati; phylum Cyanobacteriota; class Cyanophyceae; order Nostocales; family Scytonemataceae; genus Scytonema; species Scytonema sp. PCC 10023. The sequence continues at coordinate 138,777 of NZ_CAWUDP010000004.1, read as the reverse complement.
AAAGCGATGAAACGTATTGGGCTGGTAGCATTAGCCCTGTTTTTAGTAATTATGTTTTGGGGCGGAGTCTTTTCAAACACCGTCTTATCTCAACAGCCAGTAGAATCACGCTTCTACAACTTAGAAGCGGACTTTAATCGTTTGGAAGCGCGGGTTAACCAGATTGAGGCGCGACTCGGTCAAAGCGGTCGGGTACCTTCTGGCGTACCAGCGACACCGCCATCATCGTCGGGTTCTAGAAGAACTGTATCACCGCAACAACGAGATCAGATGTTTGATAGACTAGCTACTCTGGTAATAGAACTCAAGCAGCAAGTCAATCAGTTAGAGGCGCGAGTCGGTAAATTGGAGAAACGCTAGCGAGAATTGAGATGACTTCCTAACTCTTCAAATAGCTAGGATTCCACTGCAACCAGTAGTTTTCTAAGGCTCTAGCAATGATATCTGCTAGCTTGCCAAATAGAGCATATAGCAAGATGCTCAGAACTACCACATCGGTTTGCATAAATTCTCTGGCGTTCATTGCCATATAACCAATACCAGAATCAGCTGCAATAGTTTCAGCAACGATGAGTGTTAGCCACATAATCCCTAAGGAAAAACGCACACCTACCAAAATAGAAGACATTGCTCCTGGTAGAATAATCTGCCAAAACAAACCCCAAGCATTTAAACCGTAGATTCTTCCCATCTCAATCAATCCCGGATCGACGCTACGAATTCCGTGGAAAGTATTTAAATAAATGGGAAACATGACACCTAAAGAGACAAGAAATAATCTGGCTTCATCTCCAATCCCAAACCACAAAATCACTAAGGGAATTAATGCTAAATTGGGAATATTACGGAGCATTTGTAGAGACGTATCTAACAATTTTTCAGCTATGGGAGAAATCCCATTAAGTAGCCCTAAACTAAATCCAATACTCCCTCCGACTAAAAAACCAGTTACTGCTCGTGTTGCACTGATACCGATATTTCTAAATAGTTCGCCTGTTTCAGCTAGATGAATGGCAGCACCAAGAACACTTAAAGGTGCAGGTAAGATTCTAGTAGGAATTAAGCCAATAGAAGAGAACAACTGCCATAAGATGATTATTAATATAGGTACTATCCAAGGAATCAGTGACTGAACTTGACGATTCTTATAGAATTTCAAGAGGGCTTCGTTTTTTTTCATCGTATGCTTTGCTCGAAAAGAGCTAGAAGTAGAGAAGATAATTTTCATATGTTTTTGTCAACATTCTTATTTTTTATGAAATTCTTAGTTGTGGTTAAGACAAATCGGATTTGCTATTAAAATCTGAGAAAGGGTTCAAAAGAGGCGATGTATTTGGGATATTTTGTAACGGTAAGCGTGGGAAAATGAATTCAGCGACTTGATCGCCTTCTTTCAAGTAGACAAATAACATGCGTCAGTGCAGAAGACTTGACGAATTTTTGCAAAACTTGACGAAGTGCTGATTTGAGATGAAATTTCATTGTGCAACACCTATTTTAAAACTGTTTCCAAGCAGCAAGTACAGTGATAGGTAGCTCTTCGCTAAACTTTCCAGAGGGTTCGACCGATAGAAGAGACTCTCTTAAATCAGCCTCAAATTTCTCACGGTTTTCTCCTAGAAAAGATGGTAGACAGAAAGCCGTAGAGTAGAGATAGCCAAGATATGTGTCTATTGTCCAAGATTGTTGGTATTTGACTTCATACTTGGCTTGACGGAGGAAAGGTGAGTTAGCTAAGATTTCCTCATGCGAAACTTCTAGTGGTTGCCAAAGACCTTTGCCAGCTTGACCTGTGCGTCGCTGTTCACCTAACCAGCGTTTGACAACGGAAATTGCTGTTTTTTTCCAAGGATGATCACTATTCCAAGGGTCTTCGTAGGTTTTGAGAATTGCAAGACCACCGTCGTTAGTGAGTAAGTTATATATGCGTTCCACGACTAGCTCTCGCTGCATCCAATGAAAAGCACGTCCAATAGTTACTAGACGAAATTTACCTACAGCTAGAGAAATATTTTCTGCCGTGTCTTGTACCCAACTAATATTTGTTGCTCCTACTGCTGCTGCTTGTCGTTGAGCTTCTTGAAGCATATTTGGATCGGGATCGAGACCGATAACTTCAGTAAAGCGATCGCGTAAAGGAATCGCAATCAAACCAGCACCACAGCCCAAGTCTAGCAGTCTCCCTTGACCATTGAGTTGAAACTTCTGTGTCAGCAAATCAAATAAAACAGGGGGATATTTAGGTCTGTAACGAGCGTAATGCCAAGCTGCACCTTGAAATAATGTTGGATCGTAGGCAGGAATTGTTGTCATTTTGTCAGTTCCAAATCACATTTTCTTAAGTTTTTAAGGTTATGGAGTCCAAACAGCATCTTTAAGCAGTAAGTAAGCTGTAAATGATAGCGATCGCTTGAATTTGAGTAACTATGAGCCAGCGCGTGAGGAATCCAGTAGTGAACCGTGTGCGTGTCCGCAGGACATAGGAGGGTTTCAAGGGCAGAGGATGAGAGTGTTGGGGTTCCCGAGGTAAACCTGTAATTGCAATCATTTTGCTCCCACCTCAAAACGGACGGCTTCCAGCTAAACTCACCCGCCTCATAACTCGGCGCTGATTCGGATCAAATGCTTCCCGATAATGTAATGTCGCCTGATTATCCCAGTAGACAATGTCACCCACAGACCATTTGTGTTTGTAATAGAACTGGGGTTGATTGAGGTGCTGACGCAACTGTTCGATTAATTCTGCTCCTTCTTGTGGTTCTAAACCCACTACTTCCACTTCTGTGTCATAGTCTAGGTATAAAATCTTTTTGCCACTTTCAGGATGCGTCCGTACCAAAGGATGAGGGAAGACAGGACTAATAAGGGGAATACTTTTATCCAAACGATACTTAGAGCGCGGCGCGTTTCTGTCTCGCAAAAACGGATTGTAAGTAATCAACTGTAAATCAGCAATGCGCTGTTTAGTTGCATCATCTAACGTCTCGTATGCCAAATTAAGATTCAACCAATAAGTATCTCCGCCTTGAGTAGGGACTTCTAAAGCGTAAAGTAGCGAACCACTAGAAGGGTAGGGAGTCCACTTGTGATCGGAATGGAAACCCAGTTCTCCAGTCCCTGTATAACCACCATCAACATTAGAAATAGGAATGACTACCGGAGTGACTCCTGGTTGAGAAGCTAGCACTGGAATGTCATCTGGTGGGACAAACAAAGAACCAAAATAGAAGGCAAAATTCAATAACTGCTCTTCAGTAAGCTTTTGATTTTTAAAGATTAAGATGTGGTAGTCGCGTAGTGCTTGCTTTAACTGTAAGATGACGAACGGTGCAACTAATTGGCTAGCATCAAGTCCCGTAATTACGGCTCCCAAAGGTGCATTAAGAGGAGTGATTTTAAATTCAGTCAAAGTTAAAGTAGACATAATTTTATTTTAGTTAAAAATGGTATGTGGGAAAATCAGGATTCATGAAATGTTTTTTATTTTGCCTTGTTTTAGCAAAATGTCTACTAGTTTTTTGCATGAATTCTAAGGGGTTAGGTTGGTCAGATTCCCGATTTCTTGAAGAAGTCGGGAATCTTGCGGTTCATCAAAGTTCATGCCATGAACCACTACTTTTTAGCAAGCACTTCCTTAGGAGTAATTTCGGCATATTGTGAGGGAGTCAAAAACCCATCTCTCACATTCACTTTCTTGGGAATTAGTCCCAAGGTGTACCATTTATCTGCCACTTCTTGTTGCTTAGTAATAACTTTATCAGTAATTGGTCGTAAATCCCAATCGTATTTACTATGCATTTTTTCTAGTGTCGGTGCATCTATTTGTGTTAATGAAGTAAGTAATTGTGCAACTTCCTTCGGGTTATTCTTACCCCAGATTTCTGCTTTTTGGAGTTCTTCTAAAAAAAGTTTGATGACTTCTGGGTGCTGTTGATAAAACTGCCTTGTTGTCGAGTAGAAGTTTCCAGTATCTCTTAGATTCGCACCATCTATCAAAACACGACCTATTTTCTTCTGTTCAGTTCTGGTTACAAATGGTTCCCAAATAAACCAAGCATCTACTTTTCCTTGACTAAAGGCTACATTGGCATCTGGTGGTGGTAGGTAAACTGATGAAACATCACTCAGTTTCAAACCTTCCTTTTCTAAGGCTTTAAGTAAGAGGTAATGACCTATAGATGCCTTTTGAAAAGCAACTTTTTTGCCCTTTAAATCTTTAACAGTCTTAATAGGAGAGTTGACGGAAACTAAAAGCGAAATTGATCTAGCGTTAGCAGAAGTCGTTGCTAGATAAACTAAGGGTGCTCCAGCTGCTTGTGAAAAAATAGGAGGTGATTCGGCTGTAGATGCAATATCAAGTCCACCTGCATTTAGAGCTTCTAGCTGTTGTGGTCCAGCCGCAAATTCGGGCCATTCTAGCCTATATCCAAGGGATTCTAATCTTTTTTCGAGAGTACCTTGTTTTTCTAAAACTGCAAGTGCAGTTAATTGTTTAGAACGCACAATTCGTACTACTTTTTTGACAGGTTGCGTTTGGTTCGTATTCGATGCGGCGGCTTGCTCTTGCTGCTGAATTTCACTTGCTGGTTTGTTACAACCAAACAAGGTAGATAGTACAATGCTGTAACCAATAGCAAATAATAAGTAACGACGAGTGATGCGTGGGTTTTTCCAGATTTCAAATCTTGCTTTTAAAGTTTGCATAAATTGGCCTATTTGTTGCCATGTTTACTTATGCTAGGGAATTGTCAGATTATTTAAATTAACGAACCCCAGAGGTGCACCAGAACACAGAGCAAGAAAGAACAGAAGGTTTCTTGCTAATGAAAGCGATCAACAATCTCAGTCCCACCTACTGACTCTAGATCATCCAAGAAGGTGGGGGAAATTCCTGGGTATATACATCAGTGTCCGCGTGCGCTCAGGCTCCGCTTTCTGTGATAATGTTTTCTCCAAGTTAATATAGCAGTCCTATTTGAGTTGTAAAAATTATCAACCGCCAAGACGCTAAGAGCGCCAAGAAAAGAGAGAACAGAGAATTTTACGCATGATTTAGGATTGCTATAGTTACTAGCTAAAGAACTAATGAACAGTCTCTACCAATTCCTGATTGTTTTGCTGTTTACCTTGCTGTTTACCCATCACCCTGTCTAAAATCCTTTCCACAATCCGAGCAAATACCGCATCTCCTCTAACTCGTGGACGTGGCAGAGAAATGTCAACATCCATGCCAATTTGACCGTCTTCAATCAAAACCACTCGGTCTGCAAGTACTACTGCTTCTTCCACATCATGGGTAATTAATATTGCAGTAAAACCCTGCTCCTGCCATAAACGCTCAACTAATTGCTGCATCTCAATGCGAGTCAATGCGTCCAAGGCTCCAAGTGGTTCATCTAAAAGCAACAAAGAAGGCTTACTCGCTAAGGCTCTTGCCAACGCCACCCGTTGACGTTGTCCCCCAGAAAGGACGGCGGGCCATTCATGCGATCGCTCTTCTAAACCAACTTCACGCAAAACTTGCAAAGCAGTTTGCTTGGTGTACACTTTCGAGCTGGAACCTACCAAACCCAACTCTACATTTGCCAGAACTCGCTGCCAAGGTAACAGACGTGCGTCTTGAAACATCATCCGTACCGCCGGATTAATCCGATGATGGGACTCGCCATTCAAAAACACTCCGCCGCCACTCGGCACATCTAGTCCAGCAATCAGGCGTAGCATCGTACTTTTACCGCATCCACTGCGACCGACAACTGCTACAAATTCTCCTGGCAATACGTCCAAATCAATGCCGTGCAAGACTGTTTTTCTTCCGAAGGACTTCGTTAGCCCTTCGAGTCTTAAATGCATTCCACGCTGTTCAGATTTCATGTCAAAAACCTCCAGAACAAAGAGTTTACAATCATCACGTCAGTATTACTACTACTGAGTTATGAGTAAAAAAATAGATATAAATGATTTTCTCTTAGAGTTAAGTAAACACAACTTGTTGGTTTCAGGGCAACTACACTTCTAAAACTAAATTTTTTATGCAGCTACAGATACTACTTCGCCCTACTGAAATATCAATTGTTTAAAAACTTAGAGATACAAGGATTTAAACTTGATTAAACTCCTTCTGTCTAATTCTGGAAATAAAATACGGTAATTCAGTCAATTTACAGTAATTTATTTTTTGTATCTTGACATAGTTGCAGGGAAAAAGCAAGTACATTTTATGAGAAGGAGTCAGAATTCAGAATACATTGGTCAGAATACCCCACGCTCTGTACCGGGGGTTTCAGATACGATGCGCCCCGCATTTCTATTCCTCCATACTTGAAAGCAGGGGCTTTAAACCCTCACCGTATCGCCAGTCGTACAGGAGTCATTCTGACGGATGACGACTGACTCCTGAGTTCTTCTTCGGTAAAAAAAAATTGCTATAACGGCAAAATTAATCGTATTTTTTACTACAAAAAACTGCAAATGAACTTGTATATTTTGGCGTTGCATAATAAAGCGAATAATTCTTGTGGAGTAGGCATCCCGCCTACCCTTGAAATACAAAGAACCGCTCGTGTCGCCTTATGCATACGCCACGACTCACTATACACGGGTATGACCTAAACCCTATGTCCTCTGGGCATAGGGCTTAGCAAGAATCCCGTCGGCTTTTAGCTGATGGGAGCGTCAATCAAGTAAAAAGCCAAGGTTCTGTAACGCCTCGCGCAATCTATCCCGTCCCGATAGGGAGCCCGCAGAAGCAACTCGTTTGACAGAATGCTCTGACCAGTCACTGTCACTGGGAACATTCATCTGCTGTGAATTATAAAAGTCTTGCATGAGTTGGTTATAAAAGGCAATTCCGTTCTCTTGTTCTGCCAAATGATATGTTTCTCGATGCAAAACAACTGATTGTGGTAAACGTGGCTTAACTACAATATTTGCTGTTGGATCAGGATATCCGACGCACAGTCCAAAAACGGCAAAAACATGAGGAGGTAAACCAAGTACTTGTGCTACTTCCTCTGGACGATTCCGCATCGCACCAATATACACCGTTCCTAAACCGAGAGACTCAGCTGCAATCACTGCGTTTTGTGCTGCTAAGGCTGCATCTACCACCGCCATCAAAAACATTTCCAAATAATCCAAACCTTCATGGGGTAATCCGCGACTTTCAGCAATATATGTCAGTCGCGCCAAATCAGCCAACCATACCAAAAACAGAGGACACTGACGAATGTGTACTTGATTATTCGCCAGTTGTGCTAGTTTTTCCTTGCGTTGTAGTTCTTCAACAGCTACTACACTCCAAGTTTGTAAATTAGAAGAAGTCGCCGCCGACTGCGCCGCCGCCACTAAAGTTTCTAGAGTTCCTGGAGGTAAAGGTTTGTCTCTATAAGCACGCACAGAACGGTGGGAGAGTAAAGTACTGATACACTCACTCCAAAAAATCTCTGGATCAAAAGCATCAACTCCGTAGCGCTGTTTGAGTAACTCAGTAGGATTAGTCATAAGTGATTGAGTAGAAATCAAAGCACCTTTTTAAAATAACAACTCACCAAGAAAAACCGCAGAGTAGGAACTCAGAAGTCAGAATATTAAACGCGCTTTTCTCGTCGTGAATTAAGAGTTCTGGTTCTGAGTATTGATCTTATGCCCCCGGATAAATCCTTTGGAGACTAACAAACTTTTTCGGCACTTATTTCCCCCGGATTCTCCTTGTGGGGATATTCTGATTACTGTGTTCTGTTTTCTGCGTTCTTCTTAACACTCACTATTTATATTTTTGGGGAAAAAGCAGCGTATTGTTCTGGTGTCAGCATGGCATTCCGCACGTTAATTTGTTTGGGTATAAGTTTTAACTGATAAAATGTATCAGCAACTTTTTGTTGTGCCGCAATCAAGTTTTCATTAATCGGCACAACACCAAACTTTTTCCTCTGAGTTGCCCTTTTCATAATATCTAAATCTATTCCTAAAACTGGGGCTAGAGTTGCTGCTACTTGGTCTTTATTCTTGTTTGACCAGTCATCTAGCTTTTTAATTTCTTCTAGTACTGACTTAATCGTTTGTGGATTCTCAGTGGCAAATGTCCGACTCGCTAGATAATATCCTCCTTGGTTAGTAATTTTTGCCCCATCAATTAAAACACGAGCATTGGCAGATTTTTCTGCGGCTGCATAAAAGGGGTCCCAAATCACCCATGCATCTAAACTACCTCTGACAAAAGCAGCGCGTGCATCTGCTGGTGGTAAATACACAGGTTGAATATCACTGTATTTCAATCCAGATGTTTCTAAAATTTTCAGGAGTAAATAATGGGCGCTAGAACCTTTTTGAAAAGCAATTTTTTTACCTTTTAGGTCAGTAACTGATTTGATGGGAGAATTCTTAGGGACTAGAACTGCTGAACCGACTGGAGTAGGTGCGATTCCTGCGATGTAAGTGATATTTGCTCCTGCTGCTTGGGCAAAAATTGGTGGAGATTCCCCCGCATGACCAAAGTCAATACTCCCTACGTTCATAGCTTCTAATAATTGGGGTCCTGCTTGAAATTCTATCCACTTAACGTCCACTCCCTCTGGCTTTAAACGTTTTTCTAAAACACCTTTTGCTTTGATGAGAATCGCTGATTTTTGATAACCAAATCTCAAAACCGAGGCTTTTTGTGCAATTAGCTGGCTAGTAGGAATAGAAGCATTGGCTAGATGAGTATTTGTAAAAATCGGTGAAATGCAAGCTGCAAATAACAAGCTGAGGCAGACACCAGCCAGAAATGCTCCGGCAATAGAAACAGGAATGATAGAGAAGAGCTTTGTATGACTATGACGGTTGAAGAATCGGAATTTTAGTGATGATATCCACTTTACTAAATTCTGCATATCATTTGACTCCTTAATAATTTTGTTGTGATTGGTGGTATTTAGAAAGTAAAACTTGTACGAAGGACACCTACCAAAATTGGGTCATTGTTGCCATTATGTTCTGGCTTGGTAATCAGGTAAACAATTGGCGTAATTCTGATGTTGTTACTTACCCGAAAAGTATAGAAAGTTTCGATGTGTAAAGATGTGTCAGGGTCTTCTCGTTGTTGTCCAGCTAATCTGAAATCATTACTGGTAACTTTCGGCGGAATACCAATATTAATGCCACCCAGATTCCCTTTCTTAAATAAATCTGGAAAGGACAAAGCTAGCGCACCATTGATAATAGTCGCATCATTGTCACCGCCAACTTCTTGATGCGCTAGCGTGTAACCAAACCATCCACCTAAAGTAAAGCGCTGGCTAACTTTCCAGCTAAATTCCAGTCCAAAATTATTGGATGTGGTAGCATTTTGCCCAAAAGGATTTCGCGCAAAAGCGCTACCTGTTCCGCCAGTAAGATTATTACCAGAATTTGTCGTCAGGTATTTGCGTGTATAGGTTAGACCAATATCTAATTCTTTACTGGGTGAAAAGGTGAGTTGGGCGATCGCCGCAAAGGAACTTTTGAAAAGTCCACTCTCAGGTCTATTAGCCTGAGGGTCATCTGCTATGTAAGCTACGTGTGCTTGTAATTGATCGCTAAATTTATATGCAACAGCTCCACCCGCACCATCAAAACCTGGTCGGTACACAGTCGGGTTAAACTGTCCAAACCGGGAAAAACCACCCTGATATGGATTACCATTCAAGGAGTTTAACGTCGGGACATAAACTGGGAAATTCAGTGTCCTTGGACCTATCCAAACAGTGAGTTTTTGACCAATTGGAAAACGATAGTATAAGTTTTCCACATACAGGTCACTATTCCCAAAAGTCGATGCATCCAAGGCAAAGCGGGTCATACTGGTTCCCGTACTTGATGTCAAATTAGGAATATTGTCTGCTCGTAATGTAGCTACTAGTTGGTCTTTACCAGTAAAGCTGTTTTGAAGCGAAAGCCTACTAAGGTAAGCAAATAAGGCGTTAGTAGGATCATTTGTATCATTCGCGGGGGTGTTGTTCGGGCGATCTCCAAAAGTATCAGCCACTACGAAAATTGCATTACCTACCAGTTTAGTCGTCGTTGAAAACTGATTTGCCTCGACTTGTGCTGTCTTGGCTTCTAAGTTATCTATTCTTCCTGCTAATTTGGCAAGTTCTGGACGAAATTCCTCCTTTAGTCGCTGTATCGTAGCTAAATCTTCCTTAGTTGCCAAATCTGCTGTCGATGACGCAATCAGTGTATTAATTTGGTCTAAGCACGCATTCAAAGCCGCCGCAAATTCATAGCGTGTTAAGGTACGATTTCCGCGATAGGTGCTGTTAGGGTAGCCTACAATACAACCATAGCGCTCAACCAAGGACTGGAGTGCTTGAAATGCCCAATCTGTGGGTTGCACATCAGAAAGCTCAGAAACAGATGGGATTGATGGCTTTGATGATGGTTGTGTAGGCGCAGTAGGTGTTGTCTGTGGTAAATTTTGCGAGATTAACTGATTTTTTCGTACTATTTTTGACTCTTTTATTGAAGAGTCAAATGACTTAAGTAATTCTGGAGCACGAATATCAGGATGAAAATCTGAAGGTGTTTCTTGTCCAAAAGCTTTTGCATTGGCTACTAATAAAACCAGCGCCATAAATATCGGTAGAGTCAGTAATAAATCCCACAAAGTTTTTTTCATTTTGCTATTGTCACTCAAGTCGGTCTGGCACATCATGCTCTGTATCCCCACAGAAACCAGCCGGATAAAATGGAAGTCTTCAGTGTTAACCAAATATTGCGTGAGTTATCTAAAAATTCTCAACTCGCGTTGCTACTGCTCATCACTACTACAAACTGTAGTGGCTACAACAAAGGAAGTTCTGGCAAGCGTTGCTCGTTTGCCTCCTGCAAAGGAGGAAACCTCCGCACCCCTACGGAAAGCCCTTCGGGTTTGCAGTCGCCTGCTGTCGGGAAACCCTCCTGCAGCGCTGTCTCACCGCTCTGTGTCTACAGACTTCTCGCTGCAATTCACAGCAAAAACTACTTATTTGGAACGAACACAATGAATTTTGATATAAAATACGGCAAATACGTCAATTTAAAGTATTTTGATTCTACTAGATAGGAGCATTTCACAAAAACTGTAACCAAGAAAGTCTTTTAGATTACATTTTGCTATAAGTTTTGTTAATCAAACTATATTGTCTACTTAATATAGTAAATATCTAATAATGTAAAGTTAATATTAGCTCCGGTAAGGCGATAGACTTATTGTATATTATGAAACATTGTATCGAGGCTAAATAACTTAGGAACTGTAGGGAAGGGCGATGGCACGGAGTGCCCGCTTCGCGATCGCATCCAGAGAAAGATTACCCAGAGAAAGATTACAATGTGTCTGTGTTCCAGATTATTTTCTGCCCATAAAGTTTGTTCTTGATTTTTTTAACCAACTGTGCAAGGATGTTACTATATTCCAATACTACTTTTTACCTACCAATTTACCGTACTTTAGATTGGAAAAATAAGAGTTTATCAAACAACTTTAGTCACAAGGTATAGTTTGACGCAGTTCTCGTAATTTTTCATTATTTTAACTTCGTTTGACAAGCGACTGGCATTTTTGTGTTGTCGCTTATCTTGTGTCTTTGTTTGTACATAAGTTCTAAACTGTTGAAGCGGGGCTTCTCATGAGTAAGAATCTATTGTGGACAGGGGAAGTATCTACCACTGAATTTGAACCAAACTTGCTCTGTGATGTTCTGGTTATAGGGGGTGGACCAGCAGGCACTTGGGCGGCTTGGAGTGCGGCTTCCAAAGGTGCGAATGTCGTTCTTGTTGATAAAGGATATTGTGGTACGAGTGGCTGTGCAGCGGCATCGGGTAACGGTGTGTGGTACGTACCACCTGATGCGGAAGCGCGGGAAGCGGCAATGGCTTCTCGGGAGACTTTAGGAGGATTTTTAGCCAACCGCAACTGGATGCAACGGGTTCTAAATCAAACCTATGCCAATGTTAATTTGTTGGCTCAGTGGGGTTATCCTTTCCCAACAGACGACGAAGGTAAACCTTACAGGCGGAGTCTGCAAGGTCCAGAGTACATGCACTTGATGCGAAAGCAAATCAAACGGGCGGGGGTAAAAATATTAGACCATAGTCCAGCTTTGCAACTGCTAGTGGATAGAGACCGAAGAGTTGCAGGTGCGACGGGAGTCAACCGCCAAACTGGAAACAAATGGCTTGTGCGTGCAGGCGCAATCATCATTGCAACAGGTGGCTGTGCTTTCTTAAGTAAGGCACTTGGTTGCAATGTCCTCACAGGGGATGGTTATTTAATGGCAGCCGAAGCGGGTGCTGAGATGTCGGGGATGGAGTTTTCCAACGCTTACGGCATCTCTCCCGCCTTTTCCTCTGTCACTAAAACTCTGTTTTACAACTGGGCAACTTTCACTTACGAAGATGGTACACCAATCCCTGGAGCTGGCTCACAAAGAGGGCGTTCTGTCATTGCCAAAACTTTATTAACGCAGCCTGTTTACGCCATCTTGGATCAAGCTACGGAAGAAATGCGGACACATATGCGAAAAGCACAACCCAACTTCTTCTTACCCTTTGATCGTGCAGGTATAGACCCCTTTACACAACGTTTCCCCGTCACCCTCCGCCTAGAGGGAACTGTACGCGGTACAGGTGGCATCCGGATTGTCGATGATACTTGCGCTACTTCGGTACCAGGGTTATACGCTGCAGGCGATGCCGCAACGCGAGAACTTATCTGTGGTGGATTCACGGGCGGAGGCAGTCACAATGCTGCTTGGGCGTTATCTTCAGGTTACTGGGCGGGACAATCTGCGGCTGTTTATGCTCGTGATTTAGGCACACAAGCAAACCAACGACGAGTCGAAGCTGTAGGTGAGGCAGGATTTACATCCAGTCATCAACATTCACAAACCGTAAGCGTTGCTGGGCAGAACACCATAGAAATCATTCAAGCCACCCAGGCAGAAGTTTTCCCCTACGATCGCAATTACTTCCGCAGCGAAACAGGACTAACCGAATCATTACAGAGATTAAATCACCTCTGGCAAGAAATTCGCACAACTCAAGCAGATGATAACAACATTCTTCGTGTGCGGGAAGCCGCCGCAATGGTAGCCACATCTCGGTGGATGTATAACAGTGCCTTGGAACGTAAAGAAACTCGGGGGATGCACAAACATACGGACTATCCGCAACAGGATGTTAATCAACAACATTATTTAATTAGTGGTGGTTTGGATCGTGTCTGGGTAAAAACTGCCCCTGTACAACAGACGAGGGTCAAAGTAGAAGTGGCAGCATGATGATCTCAAAATGAGAATGGGAAAATGTTCTTATATCAAATCCCTTGGCACCGGAATTATTTCTCCTTCCTCTCCCTGTGCGCTCTCAGCGTCTCTGCGGTTTTTTGATTATTCAAATGCTACCGGATTTGATATTACAGGATTTGGGCGGGGTTTGAATCCCCGTCCATAATCCTCCCAGTCCCTAATCCCTAATCCCTAATCCCCAATCCCCAGTTCAAAACAACTTGATATGATTGAGCTAGTCAGTGAATCTCGCTGTATTCAATGTAATATCTGCGTTAACGTTTGCCCAACAAACGTCTTTGATAAAGTACCAGACGCACCGCCCACCATTTCCAGACAAAATGACTGTCAAACCTGCTTTATGTGCGAATTGTACTGTCCAGTAGATGCTCTGTACGTAGCACCACAAGTCGAACCGCTCGCAGAAGTAGACGAAAAGTCTCTGACTGAAGCCAGACTCTTAGGAAGCTATCGCAGAAATGTAGGTTGGGGACGCGGACAAACTAACACAGCCCAAGAAGATTCGACTTACCAACTACTCAAATACTTCAAATAGAACAATCACCCCTTTTGTTCTCTCTTTCTGGTGCGTACTCTCCTGCCTGATGCGGTTCATTCAATATGACTCATTCTACCCACTCAAAACCTCTTTTCTCCACGCTAACCGCATTCCTCCTACTGTTCAGCACTGGTTCTAGTGACGGTCAAACTGTCTCCCAAGCAGGATCGCCCACTCAAAAACAACTAAACACCTCCACCCTGCGCTTGGGTATTATAAGTGTCAAAAGTACTAAAATCCTTACAGAACCCATTGGTTGGGCAATCAATCAAGGCAAATTTCTGCCAGAACTACAAAAACTGGGAATCAAAGAAGTGCAAACGGTTTCGTTTCCCAACGGTCCCAACTTGAATGAAGCCTTAGTAGCAGGCAAACTAGAGTCCTACGGCTAATGCGTCCCAATGCTTACCTAATCAATATTGCTCGTGGTGCAATTGTGGATGAATCTGCACTCGTGAAGGCATTGCAAGAAGGTTGGATTGCAGGTGCTGCTTTAGACACAGTATTCACAGAACCGCTGCCGTCAGAAAGTCTATTGTGGTTGTTACCAAACATTTTTATCACACCTCATTGTTGTGCTCATTCCTCAAGGGTAAAAGAGCGTTCTCTAGCCCTATTTCTCAATAATTTAACAAGCTACCGTGATGGCAAGCCTCTAAGTAATGTCGTCGATATAAATGCTCGTTATTAAGCTCTTGCGGAATGTGAGTTCCATCTGTGTCCATCTGTACGGCAGTTGCTTCAACGGGGGGAACCCCCCGAAGTTTGCCCGGAGGGAAACCCTCCTTGCAACTTCTCTCCGCAACGCACTGCCTTGTCCATCTGTGGTTAATTATTCTTTTTTTTCGACTTTTGCAAGAAGTTTATTGTTAAATTTTATTTAAATATCTTGCATAACTAGTATGAAACTCATTCTACCAGTAGAACTGGCTGCGAAAATCGAGCCGCTTTTACCACCAGATATTACATTTGTACGTGTAGATAGTGAAGGTAATTTTGAAGGCGATCCACAGGATGCTGAAGTTTACTTCAACGGGTTTAAGTTAAAAAATACAACTCTCCATAAAGTATTAGCAGCTTCCCCTAAAATTCGTTGGCAGCATACACCAAGTTCTGGTGTGAATCACATTCTCACACCCATTTTTTTAGAACACGATATACTTCTGACTAACGGATCAGGAGTTTATGCCATTCCCATCGCGGAATTTGTAATTACTTTCCTGCTTTATCACGCCAAAAATGTCCACAAATTGCACTCTTTACAAGCTGATCACCATTGGATCAAGTGGTTAGAGCTAGAAGAGTTATACAATAAGACTTTACTGATTATTGGTGCGGGAAATATTGGTCAAGAAATTGCCATTCGTGCTAAAGCCTTTGGGATGAATATTTTTGGCAGTCGTCGCCACCCAGAACCATTACCAAATTTTGACAAAATAGTGGGTGCGGATGAATGGCGATCGCTTCTTCCAGAGGCTGACTATGTAGTTATTGCCACACCTCTGACACCTCAAACCAGAGGCTTAATTGATGCAGAGGCATTGCGGTTGATGCGTCCGAGTGCTTACTTGATTAATATTGCTCGTGGTGCGATCGTCGATGAAAATGCCTTACTCACTGCTCTACGTGAGGGTTGGATTGCTGGTGCTGGATTAGACACTTTTGCTGTGGAACCATTACCCCCGGAAAGTCCTTTTTGGTCTTTACCTAACGTATTTATAACCCCTCACTGTTCAGGACTGACACCACAACTTTACGATCGCATCGTGGCGTTATTTCTTGATAATTTAACACGTTATCGTAAAGGCTTGCCTTTGCGTAATATCGTGGATAAACATACTGGCTACTAAACTGGCTACTAAAATCTACAAATTTACCAACCTTGATGTCTGATCAACGGCACGATCCCTATGCTGCATGGCGCTACCGTAATTATACTTTATTTGCCATTGCCCGTAATCTTTTAATGTTGGGTTCCCAGATGCAAAGTGTCGCTATTGGATGGGAACTCTACGAACGCACAAGTTCAGCCCTCATCTTAGGTGGTGTGGGTTTGGTACAGGTTATTCCAGTCATTTTATTGACATTACCTGCTGGTCATGTTGCAGATCAATGGAACCGTCAGCGGATCGTATTCTTAACTGACTTGATGCTTGCCTTGTGTTCCTTTGGTTTAGCAGTACTATCCTACACCCACGGCTCTATTTTCCTCGTCTATACCTGTCTGTTTTTAGGTGGTGTAGCCAAAGCTTTTAACAGCCCAGCCAGCAATGCTTTACTACCTCAACTCATTCCTTTAGAAGTATTTAGTAATGCAGCAACTTGGAATAGTAGCGCTTTCCAACTAGCCGCAGTACTTGGTCCTGCATTAGGTGGGTGGATGATCGCGGTACAAAAAAGTGCCACCAGGGTTTATGTTATTGATGGGGCACTGATCATGATCTGTACGGGTTTAATTGCCGCTATTCACTACAACAAAACTGTACGTTTGTCAAATAAAACACCCTCTTTAAAAACCTTAGTTGCCGGAATGAATTTTGTTTGGCACAACAAAGTCATTTTTGGTGCGATCGCTCTCGATATGTTTGCAGTCTTGTTAGGTGGTGCTACGGCATTATTACCCATCTTTGCTAAAGACATTTTGCAAGTCGGTCCTACTGGGTTGGGATGGTTACGCGCTGCACCAGCAATTGGTGCATTGGTGATGGCTGTCACCTTGGCGCATCTGCCACCGATGAAAAGAGCCGGAAAAGCGCTAATATGGTCAGTCATCGGTTTTGGTGCAGTGACGATTATCTTTGGCTTATCGCGTTCCTTCGAGTTATCCCTAGTGATGTTGGCATTAAGTGGAGCTTTTGACAACATCAGCGTCGTCATCCGTCATACACTGGTGCAAGTGCGTACTCCAGATGAACTGCGCGGTCGTGTTTCTGCTGTCAACAGCGTATTTATTGGTACATCAAACGAGTTAGGCAGCTTTGAATCTGGTTTAGCAGCCGCATTATTTGGACCGACTCTTGCTGTGGTAGGCGGCGGAATTGGCACGATTCTAGTTGTGTTAGTTATTGCCTTGCTGTTACCAGAACTACGCCGACTAGGACCGCTGCACTATGTGGAAAAGGTTAAGTCCTAGTTCGTTGTTGCGCTGAAGCGCTCTTGTATTTTTTCTCGCCTATCAAAACAAAGTGGGAGGGACGGAGCAACAACGTTCAGAATCCGTGTCTTTTCAAAGCACGGAGAGTTCAATGACTTACACCGCTTTTCAAGTAAATAAACCACGGGGTAGGGGCAAAGTAGCCTTTGCCCCTACGAAAATCTGTGGTTCAATTAACTGAAAATAGCTGTAAACATTTGTTCACATCAGTTCCTTGCTTTTTCTCTTCATTTGTGAATTGACGTACTCCCAGGCATAAATGCGCAGGGATTCTTAAAGGTTGCTACTCCGAAAGCTAAAGCAATACTTGGCAGCACTTCTTCTTCCTGTTTCATTGACTCTTAACTAGGCTTTGTCCCATGACTTAGCCCCCGTCAGACCGTCTCCGCAAGCGTTTTATTTTTACATCCAGGAAGCGTCCCTCCCCCGATGGATCTGAATTTTATGGGTCTGTTTCTCTGCAATTTCTAATTGCTTTGTATTACAGGTCGCGTCACCATTACATGTTCACGGGTGATATTTGTCTCGACAAGCCCAAACAAGGTTGAGATACCTTTAATCTGTGGTTCATTGACCACTTGTAATAGCATACATTATTTTGTCCATACATTCCGGAAAAAGAGAAACGTCGGGTTAAAACCCGCCGTGTCGGATTTCATCCCCTTTCTAAAGAAAAGGGGTTCTCATCCTTCCGTTTGCAGCCTGATAGTTATATACTAATACTACGGTAAACTTATCAAATAATAGTAAACTAAATTTAGTAGTTTAAGCGCCTAGACTTCGGAAAACTTTGTTTTCAAGCAAACATAGCAGTTATGTCTCAACCACGTTACGGGATTTGGATTCCCGTTTACGGCAATTGTGGCGCGATGAACCATCCACTTGAACCTCGTGACGCAAGCTACTTAAGAGCAAAGACACTCATCCAGCTAGCAGAAGAGTGCGGGTTTACGACTACTCTCATCGCTGAACACATCATTAATCCAAGGAATCAAGAATTTGAGCAGTTAGAGACTTGGACAACAGCAGCAGCCCTGGCTGAAGCAACTAAATCAATTGAAATCATCGCTGCTGTAAAGCCTTTGCTGTTTCATCCAGTTGTGCTAGCCAAGATGGCATTAGGCATTGATGCCATCAGCGGCGGGCGTTTTGCCGTTAACGTCGTTAGCGCGTGGTTTATGCCGGAACTACAAAAGTCCGGCATACCTTTCCTACCCCACGATGAGCGCTACCGCTATTCTCAAGAGTGGATTAAGGTGGTTAAAGCGCTGTGGAGTGGAGAACGGGTCAATTTTCAAGGAAAATACTTTGCGATCAATGATTTGTGTTTGCGTCCGCGTTCAGTAGCACAACCGCATCCCCGCGTGTATGTGGGTGGTGAGTCAGAAGCAGCCAAAGAGTTAGCAGCACTCGAAGCAGATGTATTTTTCCTGAATGGTCGTCCTTTGCATGTCGTGCGCGAAGCGATCGCCTCCCTGAGAAACCGGACACGCACACAATCCAAACCGCTACGCTTTGCGCTGTCAGCTTTTGTGATTGCCCGATCAACTGACGCGCAGGCACAGGCAGAATATGAATATTTGCTAGAACTCACCAAACAGGACGACAGAAGCGAACTCTTAAAAGGTGTTGAACCGGAAGTGGTGATGTTCAAAAATATGGCGAAATATCCTGGTGTGGGGAGTAACGGCGGTACAGCAGCAGGCTTAGTTGGCAGCTATGATACTGTAGCTGCACGGATAGCTAATTTTATCGAAGTAGGCATTGATACTTTTATGCTGCAATTTCAACCTTTTCCTACGGAGATGAAACGCTTCTCCCAAGAGGTGATGCCGCGAGTGCGCTCACTAGAACTTGTAACTTGACACCCAACAACAGTAGGATTTTTGATTCTCATTACTGAAGGCTTATATGACTGCAACCTTGACTCGTCCGACTTGGACACCTGAGTTGGAAATTGAAATTATCGACAAACTCATTGCTCGGTATGCTCCTCACTTTCCCACAACTCGCGCTGCAACACCACGACAACCTATCACCCAAGAAGAAATAGAGAATTTCTGCCACTTTCGTATTGGTGGTGCAGCTCACGACTTGTATATAGTGCAAGTTTGTGGTAAGGTTATAGACCAAATTCCTGACCCAGAACTGCAACTATTTTTGAGCCGCCAAATTGGCGATGATGGCGCACACGCTCAACATACCCGTCAACGAGTGTGGGAATTAACAGGACACGATCCCATCGCCCAGATACAGCAGAGAGTGCAAAAGCACTGGGACTTTATGGGAGATTTGCCTCATCGTAACTGGTTAGGGTTCATGGCGTTTGAGTTGCACTATGAATTGCATATCGTTGCTCAGTTAATTTTGAATAGCCGCACAACAAAAATCAACGACCCAGAAACAGGAAAATTTGGTGTTGAGAAAATTCTCCCTGATGAAGCATACCACCGTTTGGGGGTCTTAGCTTGGTGGCAACGTAAGTATGAGCAAGCATCACCCACACAGAAACAGGAAATTGCAGCACGACTCCTTGAACTGGACGAAGAAGGACAGCGGCGACGCAATGCTTACCTCAAGGAGTATTGGGGAATTATTCACCGCGCCACGGGTGCAGAAATTGAAGGATTACCAGTGATTTACGATGCATGGCGGCGAGAGGTGCTTGCTTACTTTTTGGACATCCCCGTTTCTCAACTTCCGAAGTTGGTGAGCGTTACCGAGTAGAAAAATTTAGAAAACGTGTTCTCCTCTTTCACCCCCCCTTTCTAGGGGGGCTTTTTGAACGTATTGCGCTATCCTTCCCTACCCGAGCGCCGAAGGCGGGGTAGGGAAGGTGCTTCGCTTCTATCTTCGAGCTTGATTTTGGATGTATTTCTTTAGGACTTCTATTGGCGCACCACCACAAGAGGAAACGTAGTAGGAATTAGACCAAAACGAAACTTTACCCCAATAATACTTTTTTACTTCTTCAGGAAATTCTTTTTTTAACATTCTTGCAGTAGAACTTTTTAAACTTCCTACTACTGCTGCAATCGAGTTTCTAGGATGGAAATCTAACAGGATGTGTACATGGTCTGATTCACCATTAAACTCAATTAACTGACAATCCATTTTGTTTGATACTTGCTCGACCATTTCTTTTAATCGGTCGAGCATTTTTGCGTTTAGCGCTTTACGTCGGTAATGAGTTACAAACACAAAGTGTAGTCGTACGCTAAAAACACTATGAAAACCTTTTCTAGGTTGCATATTGACAAGGTATAGCCGCATAACTACAATAGCTAATATAACAGATAGGTCGAGATGTTATGGCTACCAAGCGAATTACTTTCAGGCTTTATCCTTCAAAGATACAAGCCGATAAAATGCACTATTGGAGACGACTTCATAAAGATTTGTACAATGCTTGTATTGAGCATCGTAAAACTTCATATAAAAAGTTCAATAAATCAGTAGATTATTTCGACCAACAAAATTGTCTACCTGAGTTTAAAGAGTGTTGGTCAGAGTATAAAGAGCTTGGTAGTCATGCTTTACAAGACACCGTAAAAAGAGTTGATTTTGCATTCAAGCGATTCTTTAAACTCAAGTCTGGGTACCCAAAGTTTAAATCAAGTCGCCATTATAAAGGATGGACTTATCCTTGTATATCTGGGTGGAAAGCTTGCACGAACGGCAAGAATGGTTATCTAAAAATATCTAATTTAGGTAACTTAAAAATGTGCGGTCAGGCTAGAGATTGGGGTAAGCCTAAAACTTGCACAATCATGTTTAAGCAAGGGAAATGGTATGCTTCAATCACTGTTGATTGTGTTCCATCTCGTTATCAAACAGATACAGGTGCTATTGGCTTAGACTTTGGTACTCACCATGCTATTGCACATTCTAATGGCAATGTGATTGAGAATCCCAGATTTGTTAAAGCTGCTCAAACCAAAATCAATAAAATAGCTAAAACCAGTCGTAGAAAAAGACCACCAAACAGAGGTGTTAAACCTTCACGACGTTGGAGAAAAGCTTCGCAAGCAGTAGCCAAAATACAATCCAAAGTTGCGCGTCAAAGACAAGACTGGCAACATAAACTCTCTACACAAATAGTTAGCTGTAATAGCTTGGTAGCGACTGAGAAGTTAAACCTTAAAGGGATGACTCGCAAATCTAAAGGCAAAAGAAAACGTCAAAAGTCAGGACTTAATAAGTCTTTGCTTGACGTGGGAATAGGTAATCTTAAAGACCTGATTAAATATAAAGTTACCGAAGCTGGAGGCTTCTACATTGAGATTCCGACAGTCAAAGTTAAACCTTCTCAAACTTGCCCTAATTGCGGTTATCAGAAAAAGAAAACATTAACAGAAAGAGTACATCATTGCGAAAAATGCGATTATCAATGTGATAGGGATGTAGCCGCAGCAATGGTAATGCTCAACTATGCAAGGGGTATGGAACGTGCCTCTACAGATGCAGATGAGTCAACCTCAACAGGAGTGCGGAAGCTTCAAGCAAGTTGCTCAGATGAAGCGTCAGAAACCGCGACCGAGCGCCGAAGGCGGGTCGCGTGTAGTTCATAATTCAAGGAGAGTTGACTCGTACCGCAGAAATGATACTTATGAATGAACCGCAGAGTACGCACCAGAAAGAGAGAGGAGGAAGGAAGTGATGTTAATCAGTATTAGTACAGAATTACTAATTAAGATAGTTATAACTCAAATACCAACTTATGACCCATTGTTGGGAAAATACCCAAGGTTGGTGACGGCGCTCATAACTACCACGAGAAATTTTTTCGATTCATACGTACAGCTTTCTAAACACTACTTTTACATCTTGCATTTTCTCCGTTTTGAAAAACAGATTCTAACTTAACAAATTCATTACCCTAATGTGCCTTAACCTCCATATTTATACATTGTATTCCACCACATATCGGACATAAGGCAGTAAAAACCTTAGCTACAACTGTCGCATCTTTAGGAATATCAGAAAGTCGTACATTCTGGCTTGGAAAAACTTTTTCAAATAGTTCAGATGGGGGATCAAACAACTCAGAAAAGCCACATTTATTGCATGGATAGACCATCTCCCAACTATTACGTTCAGCAAGATATTTTTCCGTTATCCGGAAGGGATATTCGCTAGTTTCAGAAACTAGAAACAGGATTTTCTCTCCTTGTTTAACTGTAGTTAAATTGTGTGGTTTGTTAAGTAAAATACCTACATAAACATCATCTTGTTGTGCAATTATACTTACCCACATTAGCTCAGGTCTTTGTTTACTAACTCTTGGGCCGCCCTCATGAACAATGACTTGAATATCATCAGGATAGTCAGGGTGAAATTTATTTTGCAAAAGTGGATGTTTCCTCCATTTGCCAGGGATAATAAGATCTGGTAATTTATTGTGAAAATGAACGTTATGAACACCATTAACACTACTTGCATTACTATATTGATATGTATTCATAAACTCCATAATGCAAGAGAAGCAATCATCTCCCCTGAACCATTCTGTTATTTTTTCATCAATTGAATCACTACGGAGCAGAGTCTCTAGTCCAGAACCAACCCAATTTATAGGAAAGTCATCTTTTTCTCGTGCAAATACCAAATTTGAAAAATCTCTTCCTAAACCTACCTCGATTCCATAGATTGTTTGGGGCTGCTTATTGTTTCTAGCTGTATCTAATGAGGATATGATTGCCTGTTTAACTTTACTAGATGGATAGATTAAGTTAGAAAGCCTTTGGTGCATTGCTTCAAGTTGTTTAATTGCTTCAGCACCTCCAATATTTCCAAGTGCTTCAATACAGGCTACCAAAAGATTGTACGAAAGCTCTTTGTAAGTTGATTCAGAGTTGATGATCGGTTCGATTAAGCTAATTCCTCTTTGATCACCGATATACCCTAATGCACGAACAATTTCCTCTAGCTCATAATTGCGTCTTGCATCAAGTATTCCTAATTGGTTTAAAAATGACTTAGCGTTTTCAGAAAAATATACCTTTAGACTATTTTCAATCACATTATCAATATCTCTAATAAGCTCACTCAATTCTGGAACGACAGAGTTATCACGAAGGAAACCCAAAACTCTAATAACTTCGAGCTTCATCGCAATGTTGCTTCCTCTTATTATTTCAATATATGTAGATCTTTCCAAATACCGATTGTAAATAAGATGTCTAACTGCAATAATTCTCTTCCACAAAATTGGTTCGTTTTCGGAAACAGCGTTTATAAGCCATTCTAGTCCTATAGAATTACCAAGTCGCATCAGAGATATAGATGCTTGAACTAATGTTGGTATATCATTTCCTTTATGCAGGATATTCAGACACAGTTTTTCTGCTTCCAACTTATTTTTTGCTTTTAGATTAAGCTGAGTAAGAATATCAATTTCCTCTGTATTTAAATCTCTCAAAATATTAGGATTTTTGACAAAATTCCACTTGCCATCTGCTCCCAAATACGATCTTCCAAGATGTTCTATCTCCTCCGGATCAATATTTTTTAAGACATCGATATTTTCAGAAACTTTCTGAAAATATGACTGTGTATTCAAAATATCTGAAGCTTTCGCAGGGCTGAAGTGGTGGTCAATATATACTGAAATATTAAATATTTCTGAGTCTCTAGTCTGATTTTTATTGTAATACAGTCGCAATTGACCTTGAAGTTCTACTTTTCCATCACGAGAAGAATGACCTGTTCCTACTACAACATGAAACCTATCAGCAGAATGTTGATTCACAACAAATGATGCTTCCCGAACAACCGATTTTACTTCTGCTGGATCGAGCAAAATATGATAGACATGTGATGAGGCAAGTACTGGAGATGTTTTAATCTCATCGAAATATGTCTGGCTTGACAGTATAACAAGCTCTATTTTATGTATTAAGATAGGATCTTTATCTCTATTTAAGAGTTTTACATCAATAACTGGAAATGGCTTTCGCTCAATAATAGTAAGTGAAACTATTTGAAAATTTTCTTCTGTAGTGTGGAGAGGAGCATTATAATCATAATTGATGGTTATCTTTCCTCCTTTGACTATTCCGAAAGTAGCGTTTTTATTCCCATTTATTTCTTGTCTATTTTCTTGTCTATAATCTGAGCGAACTTCAGACTTCAAAGCTTGAGTATTTATTTTAAAAATACGTGCAAATCTTGAAATTTTTTTTAAAGCCCATCTAAAAAGGTCGGTAAAAAATCTTTTTAGCATAACTCTAGACTTTCTTCTTAAGAAGACTTTTTCTATCTCCAATGATTTTCTTTAATTATTTAAAGTGAAGTTTCCTCCTGTTTGCTGTCCAATCGTTACATTTTTCTCGCCGCTTACAGTTTGACTAATTCTAATCACATTTGCAACTGATTCAGAATCCTCATCTATCAGTTGAGAAATTGTCTTTGCTAAGGCTTCATCTGTTTTTAATAGTTTTTCTAATTGCAGACGAAAGATAGTTTTCAGAGTCTCATTCTGCGGTTCTTCTGCCAGATCTTCAAACGCTTCTCTAGCAGCTTCTTTCGCTTGCATCTTAGGTAAAAGCTTAGTCCATATACTTTTGGCTCGTATCCAAGCATCAGACCCGAATTGCTTACCAGCTTCTTTGGCAGCAGCTTCGCTTGATTTGACTAAAAAAGGTAGAAAAGGAGCAAGGAAGGAAGTCAAAACCGTTACATCCATACTTAAAATTCTTTTATCAAAAAATACTAAACTTCTTTTGGAGGAAAAATTAATACATAATAAATTATAAGTGAATATATAGGAGAATTTTGTTTACTTAAGAGTTTTTTTGCCTCTCCCGTTTTTCCCAAACATAAGAAGGCTACAAGTAGCCAGTACATAGTTACTAGTTAAGACAGTCAGAACTAAAATCCCAACTTTTAACCGTAAGCTGGTAAAACGCTCAAAATCTGGCATACTGCGGGTAACGCTACCCCTTGTTCCGTCGAGTTTCGCCGTATGTCTGCCCTGGATACCTTCCCCGATGCTCAATCATCTAAAGTTGGTAAAACGGAAAAAAGTGAGCCTGCTGTCTTTTAAAAACCCAAGTTCAGAACTTTCGGAATTTTGTATGATGTGATTTAATATGGTTATAAAATACGGTAATCCGGTAAATTTATAGATATTTGCAAAAACTGGTATGACGCCCAAATAGCTGCGACTTCAACTCCTAGCCCTTGAGATTAAGGAGTGTATTGTGCATATTCATCGAAAACAATACATCTGTCGGTATAGAGAAACCCTGAGTACCCAGAGACTTGGCAGAGTCTTCATTGTTTGTTCCTGTATTGGTTTCATAGCTGCTGGTTGCACGCCACAAACTGCTGGTTGTCGCAAAGGAAACGAGTAATAACACAGCAATTAGTAAACAAAATTTCACAAACACCAATGTCATTCGTTTAGGATATCAAAAAGGAGGGATTATTCCCATCGCACGACAACGCGGTGAGTTAGAGCAAGAACTGAAAGCACAAAACATCAAAGTGGAATGGAGTGGTCCGTTTGACCGTTGTGCAACTTTGCTGCAAGCCCTCAATGGAAATCGAGCTGACATTGGTGGGTGCGGTGACATTCCATCTATATCTGGTATTGCTGCGGGACAGCCTCTTTGCATAGGAGCCGTACAGCCTCCCAAACCAGATTCTTTAGGCAATGCCATCTTAGTACGCGGTGATTCTTCGATACGTAAAGCTACTGATTTAATTGGTAAAAAAGTTGCTGTGAATCAAGGTGGTGCAGGCGAATATCTGTTACTAAAAGTTTTGGAAAAAGAAAATATTCCGAAAGAGAAAGTCCAACGGGTTTACTTATCGCCAAATGATGCAGCACCCGCCCTCTATCAAAATTCTGTTGATGCTTGGGCAGTCTGGGAACCATATATTTCCATTGCTGAATTAGAACATAGGGCGAGGAGAATTACCACCACCCATCCAGCCCCTACTTACGGCATTATGGTCGTGCGGCGTGGTGCAGCTACTGAAAATCCACAAGGTGTAAAAGCTGCCCTGGTTGCTCTTGGCAAAAATGCCGAATGGCTGAATCAAAATCCCTCATCTGCTGCGGAATTTATGGTCAAGGAACTAAAAGTTTCCTCGACCGTAGCAAAACAAGCCACCAAAAACCGAGGTCCAGAATCAGTCACATTTCCCAATTCAGAAGATATCGCCAATCTCCAGAAAACTGCTGACTGGATGCTTGAGCAAAAGATTATTCCTCAACGTGTAGACATTGCTGCTGCTTTATGTCCAACGGCAAAACTTAGCGTTAAATGATTCATTTCTCAAACCCAATAAAAAAAAGGGGGCTAATCAACAGTGATTGATTTCCTTACAATTGCTAACAATTGCTCATCTTTAAGTACGAGAAGTAGCATTTTTATTGCTCCAGTCTTTGTTGCTCCTGTTTGCTTGCAATACTGTTCAAGGATTTCGTGGTACTCGTCAGGAAGTCGAATGTCTAATCGTTTACTCATAGTATTTGTACGTCAAATGCTGTACAATACAACTATGCTACTAGGATTTAAGACAGAACTCAAAATTAACAAAGTGCAACGATTGATGCTGGCTAAACACGCTGGTGTAGCACGTCATGCTTGGAATCAGGGTCTTGCCTTATGTCAGCAGGTGTTAGCACATAACCGTGCCAACCCTGATGACAAAATTAAGTTTCCTTCCTCGATTGACTTACACAAGTGGTTGGTGGCTTCAATTAAGCCGGAAAACCCTTGGTACTACGAAGTTAGTAAATGCTCCCCTCAATATGCATTACGGCATTTGAGCGATGCATTTAAATCTTTTTTTAAGAAAGTCAAAGGCTTTCCAAAGTTCAAGAAGAAAGGAAGAGACGACTCTTTTACTCTTGATGGTTCAATTCATGTTGACCACAAGCGGGTCAAGGTTCCGGTGATTGGATGGTTGAAAACCTTTGAGAGATTACCACAGGGTGTAGAGCCTAAGTCAGTGACAATTAGCCGCCAAGCAGACAGGTGGTTTATCTCGTTTAAAATTGATGTTCCTATTGAACAAACACCAAAAGTTTGCGATATTGTCGGTGTCGATCTAGGTATTAAAGCGCTAGCAACACTATCCACAGGTGTTGTGTTCGACGGTGCTAAATCGTATCGTCAAGCAGAACGTAGATTAAAACGGCTACAACGCAATCTCAGTCGTAAGGTCAAAGGTTCTGCTAATTGGAATAAAGCAGTGTTGCTGGTAGCTAAAGCACATAGACGGGTTGCCAACATTCGTAAAGACGTTCTTCATAAAGTCACCACTTATTTAAGCAAAAACCACGCGGTAATAGGGATTGAAGACTTGAACGTGTCTGGGATGATGGCTAATCGCTGTTTGGCTAAAGCAATAGGAGACATGGGATTTTACGAGTTTCGCCGTCAGTTGGAATACAAGTGTCAACTATACGGCAGCAAACTGGTTGTTATTGACCGATTTGCACCTAGCAGTAAAACCTGTTCTTGCTGTGGCAATGTAAAAGATTCGCTTAGTCTAAGGGAGCGAGTCTACCACTGTCATTCATGTGATTTTGAAATTGACCGCGATCTGAACGCGGCAATCAACATATCGAAATACGCGGCGAGTTCCGTCGTGTCTGCTTGTGGACGAGGTGCTGCCGACAGTCTCGGTTGAAACAGGAAGTTTTTGCTCTTCAAATGTTAGTAAAAATGGAACGGAACAGCAGGTCATATCACAGCTCGCGATCCGGAGTTTACAGACCACTTCTGGGTAAACCCTTTTGGGATGTACTTCGGTCACATTCGAGTTTCTGACCTGATTTTGGTTGATAGAGAGGGCGAAGTCGTCAAGGGTTCACAGCCTGTTAATAGAGCAGCTTTTGCTATCCATTCTCAAGTTCATGAGGCTCGACCTGATATTGTAGCCGCTGCACACGCTCATTCACTGTATGGCAAATCCTGGTCTAGTCTCGGTCGTTTGCTTGACCCCATAACTCAAGATGCCTGTGCTTTTTATGAAGACCACGCGCTGTTTGATGACTACAAAGGTGTAGTATTGGACACCAAGGAAGGCAAGCGCATTGCTGATGCTTTGGGCGATAAAAAAGCTGTCATCTTGCGTAACCACGGTCACTTGACAGTAGGTCATACTGTTGATGAAGCTGCCTGGTGGTATATCAGCTTTGAACGTTCTTGTCAAGCTCAACTTTTAGCAGAAGCAGCAGGCAAACCTTTTCCGATTGACCCTGAGAATGCCAGTCTAGCACAGAGCCAAGTTGGAACACACGGACGTGGCTGGTTTAGTTTTCAACCAATCTATGAGAGGGTTGTACGCGAGGAACCAGATTTGTTGGAGTAAAAGGAAAACTTCACGTGTCTACCCAGAGGTAGCCTTGTGTCGCATCAAGAAGTCACAAGTATGGCGTAACACCAATGTTAAGGAATGGTCGCGAAACTATGCTGCTGCTATTAACGTTGATGAATCTATCGTCTATCAAGATGAAAAAGAAGGATTAGAACAGCGTCGTTCTCAGTTGCTTCCTATCTCAAATGAGGCGAGCGTCTGTATATGCTCGAAGGGTTTCCTCCAGAAACCCTTCCCTCGAATCGGAGATTCGTGGCAACAAAGTGGAGCTTTGTTGGGGCATAGGACGCGCTCCGCGATCGCTTCTCAGCAAAAAGTAGCGGACACATTGTACAAAGCTGGGGTGATTTCATCATACGGGCGATCGCCGACTAATTTGGGTGCAACTTTGGCAACTTTGCCTCGCTTTCAAACTGCTGTTGGTGAAATTGAAGCATTGTTATATGCCAACCAGCGATTGATTTATAGCTTAGCGGCTGACATAGATAAAGGTGAATACGATACCAATGTGAGTTTGCAAGCGCAAACGGTGAAATATCTTGCAACAAATAACGCCATTCGCGCCGTTGAAATTGGACTAGAACTGATTGGTAATCCAGGTTTATCTAGAAATAATCCTCTGGAAAGACATTACCCTGATGTTCTTTGTAGCCGTATTCATACACCACAGAATGATGTGATTTGTTTGTCTTTAGGGAAATCAGCGTTAAGAATTAAAAATTAAATAAAAATTAAAAATGTAAGATGTTTAATCAACCATTTGAAAGAGAATTATTTGATGGAGAACCTTGGTTACTTGGGCAGCAGCCCAAATTACCACCTCATCTTCAGTCATTAGTCGAGCAACAACAGGCGAGACAAGATATATGGGAATTGCCAAAAAAAGAACATAATAACGATACTTCAAAGAAAAAGTTCAACCTATTTTGGTTTTTAAATTTGTGATAGTTGTAGAAACGTGATATAGCAATCCTCCGCACATTTATGAAAATTGACTACCCTTCAGATCCCCGACTTCTTAAAGAAGTCGAGGATCTTGTTTTTCACGAATCCTGCACGGATTGCTATATGGCTTTCCTCGCTTCACAATTTACAGAACAATAAGGTTCAGATAAGACCAGAACCTTTATCAGGAACACAATGTAGAGACGAGAGGTGGCGCGTCTCTACACACATGATTTTTTACACATCAACCTTAACTGAACCGTATTGTGTTCTAAACAATAACTTTTGTCCCATCAAACTTGGTAAAGCTGAAGCCGTTGAATTTTTCGTTGTACCCCAGCCTTTCGTCTCTGAGAATGCTAATGGCAACCTCTTCTCCCAAAGCCAAGCCAACTGCACCATCCGAACGCCAATGGATACCGCCAAGGCTGCGACCAATAGCATAATTAGTTGCCAGCTTGTTCAATTCTCCACCCACTGTCAGCTGCTCGCCGCTATAAGGAATCACTTTTGTGGGATCATTGGGGTCAGGTACTACAGGATTGGGGATGACAAAGTTCTCGTCAAAGAACGCTTTTAACAGTGTGACTGAGACACCGGCGATAGAGGCTGCACCACCAGTGTAAGAGGGATGGAACGGTGCTGCTTCTGGGTACGCATGAGGTAACAAATAGGTTCCAAAGGTGCTATGAGTCTGAGCTAAAGCTCTGGAATTTAAGACCTCGGAATTGATTGGATAGTCAGTTTTGTTGACCAAGTTGTTGTAAATCAGCCCACCATATGCTTCCGGTCGCAGACGACGATGTACATAATACTTCTGCCAGTAGGAGGCTCTGATTGCCCGCGAGGGAGCCAACAGGAGTAAGGCTTGATAATGTGCTGCTGCAAATGTCGCAGCAGAACCTAGTTGAGTTTTCGAGTTGACATAGGGATTGCCTGGATTCAAGGGAGCGCTAATACCACTACTTAGAATTAACAGAGCTCCATAGAACAAAGCACCACCAATATGGGCATACTCAGCTAGATCGCGAACAGTAGATATGTAACGACGTGTTGGATCGTATCTAAGAGACTTGCCAGAACTGCCTCCATTCTGGACGGTCAACCATTCCTGGTAATCGGTGAGGAAATCATTGCCAGGAAGGGCAGTACGAATCAGAGGCGAGATAAACTGGGTATTTAAAGGAATATCCTGCAACAGAAACTGTGAAATGTAAGGACCGTCCGTTACTCCAGGTGGAACAAAGTGTTGTGCTGTCTTGCCGTCATTCTTATCGACATAAGTGACACTGCCACGAAACAGAGTTTGAGGAGTGACTGCACCACCCTGTTTTGGTCCTTGAAATTCTGAAAGTTTGTTCAGCTCTTCAATAGCTGCTAGGACTTTTGGATCGTCAGTGTTGTTTTGCAACTTGTTAAGAGGGACTTCCCGCAGTAAAGCTTGCCAGTAGAGTTCAACTGCCTCGCCAGCCTGTTCTGCACTATCTAGAGTTGGTGGTGGTGGAGTGACTATTTGAGCTGCGTTTATCCCTTCCAAGCTCACTGCCAATGGTCCTTGAGGATTAACCAACTTCCGCCCACCACCCAAGATAATATTTTCAAAGTCATCAGGGTTACGCGATGAGAGTGCTTTGATTAAAGATTTATAAGCTTCCGGCTTGACTTCGCCTCGCTCGTCGTGTGGTAATCCCCTGGTGTCGGTAGCAATTTTATTAGGATAGCGTTCTTCATCGCCATTAGTCGGATGAGGCGGAACACCTATCTCCAACTCAAGTTGCGCTGCTTGAACACGCACTTGATACGCTTTCTGGCTAAATCCTGCATAGTCAAAGTTGAACTGATCAACAATATCCTGTGCCTGGACAATATCTCCTCTTTTTTTAGACGAGAAGGGTGAACTTATGACTCCCGTAACAACACCAGTGGCAGTAGCAGTCAACAAACCAGCACGACCAAGAAATCCCCGTCTACCGACTCGACTAATTAATAAGTGTCTGCTGCTGGCACTAGGGACATTTTGATTGGGATTTGTCTTTTTGCTTTGCTGTTGTATATTCTCTTGAGAAGGTTGATCAGAGGTTGGTTCGAGTGACATGAGATTTTCTCCAAAACTAGAAAGTGATATGGAGGGTTGTACTATTGCAAGACAACTTTAAGTACGCAGGAATGACTCCTAATAGCTGTACCTATTGCTACGGTTTTACTGCATAGCAATTGTGCTTATACATGAAAGCAGATGTATAAGCTGTAGCAATGTCTAACAGTAAGTCATGGTGCGTTTTTACGCACAAATTAGACTTGCTTTAACTATTGTGAGAATGACTTAGGTGTCGTTCTCAATGCTCTCGTAATTAATCAACAAAGCATTGATGGCATTTACCGCTCGTTGATTTATCAGTGCTGATTTTGAGTAGCTAAAAATCATTCGACATCGCTTTTTCAAACGATAGTACAGCTAAAGCCACTATCTTTCAAAAATCAGCAAATGTACTGTATATCTATAGATTAAGCGTATATTTTAGCTGTTAAGTCAACAATATCTCACAAACAACCGTCAAAAGCAAGTAAAAGATTGTTACAAAATCACCGTATATTTGGCTTGCCTATTGCAGCAATCTATGTCATTATCAACCGATACAAGTGTTAAATACGGTAAATTGGTAAACAAATAGTAGTTATTATGAACTAGAGTAAGATATAGGACAATCTTTAGAGCTCAATTGAAAAATCAAATTTGAGTACAAGTTTTTCTTCTTCGCTTTATTAAGTAATAAATAACACTTTATTATGTGGTAAGGCAATGTAAATACTTAAAAAGATAGTGTGCTCACCAGTAAGGCTATTCCAGAAATACTTGATTATATGCATCTATGGTTGATGAAATTATTAAAAGCTAGGATTTTGTGTACTTGGCAACTTTTATACTCAAATTTTCGGCAACGTAAAATCCGTTCCTTATCTGTACTATTTGCCGTAGGGCTAGGCTTAAGCCTAGTCGTGTCTGCTTGTTCTTCCAACGCCACCAAACCAGAAGCAGTCACTTCGCCTACTAGCAATCAAAATGTGACTAGCAGCGTTACAGTTAACATTGGCTTTCAAAAGGCGGCAACTATCCTCAATGCCCTAAAGAGCAAAAGCAGCCTAGAGCAAGCTTTAGCACCTTCTGGTGGAACTGTAAAGTGGACTGAATTCCCCGCAGGTCCACCCATGCTGGAAGCCATGAACGCAGGTAGTATTGACTTTGGTTACACAGGTGAATCACCGCCCATCTTTGCCCAAGCTGCAGGTAATCCTTTAGTTTACGTCGCTTACGATCCTTGGGGACCGAAGGCAGAAGCGATTATCGTACAGAAAAATTCACCAATAAAAACTGTGGCTGAACTTAAAGGCAAAAAAGTTGCCTTTGCCAAAGGTTCAAATACCAACTATCTTGTTGTCAAAGCCTTAGAATCTGCCGGATTAAACTACAGTGATATTCAACCAGTTTTTCTTACACCAGCAGATGCTCGTGCTGCCTTTGAAGGTGGTAACGTTGATGCCTGGGCAATTTGGGACCCCTATCTAGCAGCAGCGCAAGAAGCAACAGGGGCTAGAACCATAACAGATGCAACAAATTTAGCACCAAATCGGGGTTATTACCTTGCCCGCAAATCATTTGTGGAAGAACATCCTGATGTTTTGAAAACAATTTTGGATGAAGTCAGTAAAGTAGACAAATGGGCGGCAAGTAATCCAGCAGAAGTTGCGAAGTTTTTAGAACCACAATTAGG
The DNA here is from genome assembly GCF_963920835.1 of Scytonema sp. PCC 10023. Classification (NCBI taxonomy): domain Bacteria; kingdom Bacillati; phylum Cyanobacteriota; class Cyanophyceae; order Nostocales; family Scytonemataceae; genus Scytonema; species Scytonema sp. PCC 10023. The sequence continues at coordinate 105,720 of NZ_CAWUDP010000004.1, read as the reverse complement.
CATCAAAGCGGCGGTGCTGGAACTTGCAGAGAAACGGCGAGAGTATGGTGTTTTACCCTTGACAGAGGAAGTCATTGCTAAACAACAAGAAGTTGCTGATACCTTCCAAAAAATCAAGCTGCTTCCCAAGCAAATCCAGATAAAGGAAATCGTTTGGAAAGGCAATAAGTGAAGGGTGAAGGATAAAAGATAAAAAATCGTTTCTAATTTAATACTGTTTTGTATTGGGACTTTCAAACGTTATGGTGACGAATGCGACTACCCAGTGGATAAAAACTGATGTACTGGTTATTGGTGGCGGGACAGCAGGGACAATGGCTGCTATTAAAGCCAAGCAAGCCAATCCTGATGCTGACGTGCTGATTTTAGAAAAGGCTAACATTCGTCGGAGTGGGGCGATCGCAATGGGTATGGATGGCGTTAATACTGCTGTCATTCCCGGTCATTCTACCCCAGAAAAATACGTTCGTGAAGTCACCCTTGCCAACGATGGCATTCTCAATCAAAAAGCCGTTTATCAAACGGGCAAATTAGGCTACGAAGTCATCCAAGAACTAGAAAGCTGGGGTGTGAAATTTCAGAAAGATGCTCAAGGTAACTACGACTTAAAACAAGTGCATCGTGTTGGGAAATATGTTCTACCCATGCCAGAAGGCAAAGACCTCAAGCCAATTCTGACCCGACAAGTCAAACGCCACAAAGTCAAAGTTACCAATCGCGTCATGGCAACCCGCGTTTTAGTAGGAGAAAAACGTGCTATTGGTGCTGTAGGATTTGATGTTAGAAACGGTGACTTTATTGTCATTCAAGCCAAAGCAGTCATCCTATGTACAGGAGCATGTGGACGTTTAGGATTACCTGCTTCTGGTTATCTCTACGGCACTTATGAAAATCCTACTAATGCCGGGGATGGCTACTCAATGGCTTATCATGCTGGAGCAGAACTCAGCAATATTGAGTGCTTTCAAATCAATCCTTTAATTAAAGATTATAACGGTCCTGCTTGCGCCTATGTTGCTGGACCTTTCGGTGCTCATACTGCTAACGCTGAAGGAAATCGCTTCATCAGTTGCGATTACTGGAGTGGTCAAATGATGCTGGAAATTTGGAAAGAATTAAACTGCGGTAAGGGACCAGTTCAACTCAAAATGACCCATCTTGATGAAGATACAATTTCTGAAATAGAATCCATCCTTTGGTCGAATGAACGACCAAGCCGCGAACGCTTTCATCAAGGTAGAGGCGAAGACTATCGCACCCACGGCGTTGAAATGAACATATCAGAAATTGGCTTGTGTAGCGGTCATAGTGCTTCTGGTGTTTGGGTGAATGAAAAAGCTGAAACAACTATTCCAGGTTTGTATGCTGCCGGAGACATGGCAAGCGTTCCTCATAATTATATGATTGGGGCATTTGTCTTTGGTCGTCTAGCAGGAACTCATGCCATTGAGTATATCCAGGATTTAGATTTTATTGAACCAGATGCAGATTTTTTAGAATCTGAAAAATTACGAATTTATGCGCCTTTAACTCGACAAAATGGTATTCCTCACACCCAGGTTGAATATAAATTACGGCGCTTAGTTAATGATTATCTGCAACCACCGAAAGCGGGAAACAAAATAGAGATTGGCTTGAGGCATTTTGTCCAGTATCAAGAAACATTAGATTTCATGGGCGCTCGCGATCCCCATGAATTGATGCGCTGTATGGAAGTTCATTTTATTCGGGACTGTGCAGAAATGGCAGCCAGAGCATCATTATATCGTCAAGAAAGTCGCTGGGGTCTTTATCATTACCGATTGGATTATCCAGAAAAGAACGATGATGAGTGGTTTTGCCATGTCAACTTAAAGAAAGATGAATCAGGGGAAATGGTGCTGTTTAAGCGTCCTGTTGAGCCTTATGTAGTGGAGGTTGATGTCGCAAAAGAAGTTTATAATGTGACGGTTCGCTGAATTTGATTTGGGCAAAGTAGCTTACCTATGAAGAATCCAAGAATGAGGGCGAAAGAATGGATACTTCTGTTGATTCTATCTTTGTTGTGGGGTGGTTCTTTCTTTTTCACCAAGATTGTTCTAAGGGATCTTCAGCCGTTTACAGTGGTGTTAGGTCGTGTTAGCTTTGCGGCGATCGCCCTTATTTCCTTCGTCTACCTCAGCGGACGGCAAATACCAGTTTCACCTCGAATGTGGAGAGCGTTTTTAGCGATGGGTGCTCTCAACAATCTTATTCCGTTTAGTCTTATCGTGTGGGGGCAGACGCAGATCGATAGCAGCCTTGCCGCTATTCTCAATGCCACAACCCCATTGTTTACAGTAGTGCTTGCACATTTGCTCACCCATGATGAACGTTTGACAATTAATCGCTTGTTCGGAGTGCTAATTGGGTTATGTGGTGTAGTTGTGTTGGTTGGACCAGAAGTCCTGCATGGAATAAAATTACGAAGTCTTGGACTGTTTGCGATTATTGGTGCTGCTTTTTCCTATAGCTGTGCTGGAATCTACGGGCGACGTTTCCAGGAGTTGTCACCCGTTGTTGTTTCAGCAGGAATACTTGCTAGTACGACAGTAATGATACTGCCGCTAGCACTTATCTTAGAACAACCCTGGACTTTAAGACCGAGTACTATCACTTGGGGGGCTTTATTAATATTAGGGCTGTGTAATACCGCGATCGCCTACTTAATCTATTTCCGTATACTTTCTGTCGCAGGTGCAACCAACCTCTCACTGGTTACTTTCTTGATTCCCATTAGTGCGCTCCTACTCGGTGTATTTATCTTGGGTGAAAGATTAGATTGGACTGCTTTTGCAGGTATGGCATTTATCTTGATAGGACTTACAGCCATTGATGGCAGGCTTTTTCAGCAAAGTAGGAGGTAAAACAGTAAACATGAACCCAAACCCAAGTTTCACTGTGGTTGAGTCTTTGAGTCGCTCGAAGTATGGAGAGCCGGAATTGGGTGACGATCGCCTTGTCATCACCTCAAACTTTGTGGCTGTTCTTGATGGTGCTACGGAGGCGTCAGGTGCTCATTATAACGGTCTTTCTTCCGGTCAATTTGTGGTAAAAATAGGCGCTCAGGCTCTAGAAAGTCTTGCTCCTGATAGTCATGCAACAGTAGCTGTAGAAAAAATAACTCAAGCAGTGAGAGAAGCCCTGCTGGAAGTCAAACCAGATAAGAATCCAAATCATACCCCTTGCTTTGCAATAGTAGTCTTTTCTGCTGCACGTCGGGAAATCTGGCGGGTAGGAGATTGTCAATATTTATTAGATGGAGAAGCTTATAATCCCATCATCCAGGTAGATCAAATTACGAGTCAGTTACGTTCTTTAATTGTGCGTTCTCACCTTGCCCAAGGTAAAACAATAGAAGACTTATTAAAAGATGATCCCAGTCAGAATCTCTTAGTACCTTTCTATAGACTGCAAACAGCCTTACGCAATCATCCTGAAGAACCTTTTGGTTATGGTGTGATCGATGGTACAAGAGTACCTGAGCGATATCTTGAAGTCATTAAAATTCCAGAGCAAGTTAAGTCTATTGTGCTTGCCAGTGATGGTTATCCAGACTTAAGAGCAAGCCTTGCGGAAAGTGAGAAAATTCTCACACAAATTCTAACTCAAGACCCTTTATGCTATAGCATTCATCTAGGACAAAGAGGGGTTGCACCTGGTAGAGAATCATTTGACGATCGCACTTACGTTCGCCTTGAGTTGCATGACTACTGATTTAATGACTCATCTTCGTTAATACATTAATTGACTTAATCATGTTTATTTCACTCTCTTGAAAAAAGGTGGTTATGTGCTAACACTTTATAGCTATTATCGTTCAACAGCTTCGTACAGAGTGCGAATTGCACTAGAGCTTAAACAAATCCCCTACTTTCATAAAGGTGTATCCAAATTAAGAAAAGGCGACCCAGAATTTACAACAAATTACAGCAAACTTAATCCTCAAAAAATGGTTCCTACCCTCATTGATGGTGAGTCTAGTATCAGTCAATCATTAGCTATCATTGAGTATCTTGAAGAACGCTATCCCCAAGGAGCACTTTTGCCAACGGATGCCTTAGCACGAGCTTATGTACGCCAAATAGCGCTTTTGATAGCTTGCGATATTCATCCTTTAAACATCATGAGAGTCCGCAAATATCTAACCTCAGCAATAGGTCTTAATCATTCGGAAAAAATGAATTGGTATCACCATTGGGTGAGTGAGGGTTTGAATGCGATAGAAGAACTTCTTACCAAGAGTAAATTTCGCGGCAATTTTTGTTACGGCGATCAGCCAACGCTCGCAGATCTATTCCTCGTACCTCAAGTTTACAATGCCGAGCGATTTAAATGTTCTCTAGAGCCGTATTCAAATATTCGCAAAATCTATGAAGAATGTATGAGTCATTCTGCATTTCTAGCGGCACAACCGCATTTACAGCCAGATGCTTCTGAATACGATAGCGAGGATGAGTATTAATAGCCAATTATGAAAGCATTATTCATCATCTCAGGATTAGCCTGCACTGGTAGGGTTGTGACCTTTCAAAAGGTTATGTAGATTTTAATTCTAAATATTCAACTTGATTACTAAAAACCAATGGCTATCTACAATTCAATTGGTCAAGAATACTCCAAAACCCGTGTCCCTGATCCTCGCATTGTTAATACATTAATTGACTTAATCAATTTACCCAAAGGTAGCATTATCGCTGATGTTGGGGCGGGAACTGGTGGTTATAGCTTAGCACTAGCTAACCAAGGATTTTCTATTAATGCCATTGAACCTTCTCCAGTCATGCAAAAACAAGCAGTAGAACATCCAGAAATTAAGTGGTTCACTGGGTATGCAGAAGATTTACCTTTAGCAGATAATTCTGTTGATGCAGTCATAAGTATCCTCACAATTCATCATTTTTCTAATTTAGAAAAATCATTTCAAGAAATGCATAGAGTCGTCAGTAATGGAGCAATAGTTTTGCTGACATTTGATATCAGATTAGCTCAGAAGATATGGGTTTATGATTACTTTCCATTTTTGTGGCAAGATGCTCTACGATTTCTACCACTTAACGAACTTACTCATCTCATTCATGTAAGTACCGGAAGACGTGTTGAAAGCATACCTTTTTTACTACCCGATGATTTGTCTGATTTATTTGCAGCTGCAGCTTGGAAGCGTCCTAAGTTATATCTTCAACAAGAAGTACGTGCTGGAATATCATCTTTCGCTTTAGCAGATCCGAATTTAGTCAAGCAAGGAGTGAAATTACTCGCAGCAGATTTAAATAGTGGGGAATGGGATGCAAAGTATGCTGATATTGAAAATTTAACAGAAATTGATGTGGGTTATCGTTTTATCCGTGCTACGCTTGATAACTAAAAGACGAGATAGTAAAAGAGAGTTAGATACTATGGCTTTAATAAATCAAAGAATTGATGTCCCAGTTATCGTCGATGAATCAAAATGTTTAGAAAAATGCAATGCTTGTATTGAAGTTTGTCCCCTTGATGTCCTAGCAAAAAACCCAGAGACAGGAAAAGCCTACATGAAATATGACGAGTGCTGGTTCTGTCTGCCTTGCGAAAAAGAATGTCCAACAAATGCTATTACTGTACAGATTCCATTCTTATTGCGCTAAAGATTTTTTGAAAAAATAATTACTCTGTTTTCTCTGTGTCTGGTGCGGTTTTAAAAAATGTATAATGACACTCATAATAATGCCAATTATTGGCTCGAAATGCTGCGATCGCCAGAAGTTTCTGACCGCTTAGTTGCTGTCAAATCTTTACAACATCTTGGTGATGAAGAAGCGATAGATAGCCTGATTTTGGCGCTCAAAGATGAAAATTTCAATATCCAAAAAATAGCGATAAATGCTCTTGGGGAAATTGCCAACCCTATTGCTGTACCAGCTTTACTAGAATGTCTTGCCTCATCTGATACAGAAATTCGCGGTGAGGCATTATCTGCCTTAAATGACTTAGTTTCAACTGAGCATTTATCCTTGTTGCTAGATAGTCTCAATCACAACAATATCTATTTACAATTGAATATTCTAATTCTTCTTCGCAAAATTCATGATATTAAGTCATTACCATATATTATACAATTTTTCAATTCCGAGAATGCGGATTTAAGAGAAGCCGCAATCACAACACTCCGCTATCTTAACCAAGTTGAAAAATGTCCCGAAGCTTTAGCCTTAATATTCGATTCTAATCCTACTGTGCGCCGGGTAACTGCTTTAACTTTAGGGTATTTACAAGACACAGAAGTTATTTCAATACTTAATCAAGCACTCACAAGTGACAGCGATTGGCAAGTCCGTCGCAATGCAGCAAAATCTCTTGCTATTCATGAAAATGACCAAGCAATTTCGGCATTAGAAATCGCTTTAGGTGATGAGCATTGGCAAGTGCGGAAATCAGCAGCACAGACTTTACAAAAAATACCACATATAAAAGTTCTGCCAGCATTAATTAAAGCATTAACAGATGAATCTGCAGATGTAAGAAAAGAAGTTGCGATCGCTCTTGGTGATTTAGGTCATCCTGATGCTATAAATGCACTCCAGCAATCATTAGATGACCTAGATAAAGAAGTTGCTATTCAGTCACTCAGAGCAATCAAAAAAATTCAAGAATCGATAAAATCATCGACTCATGACTAATGATCACCTCAATCCCTTGACAGCATCTCGTCAACAGGAAGTGATTCGCTACCTGAAAACTGTCATTGAACCAATTCTCAAAAACAATGTTGTTAACTTGGGGATGGTGCGGAATTTACGTATAGTTGATGACTATACTTACCTGCGCCTTTATATTGGCTCACATCAGCAGGATTTATTCAAACAAATTCAATCTGTTCTATCAAATTTAAGCTGGTGCAAGAAGACTTATATTCAAATTTGTACAATTCCCGGAGTCAAAATAACTCTAGCTGTTTCTAGTGGCAAAGGTGGTGTAGGTAAATCTACAACAGCTGTGAATATAGCAGCAGCTTTAAAATTACAAGGTGCAAAAGTTGGTTTGCTAGATGCTGATGTCTACGGTCCTAATATTCCACAAATGTTGGGTTTAGGACAAGCAGATATCCAAGTTATTCATACTCCCACCGGTGAGAAATTTTTACCCCTAGAAATCCAGGGAATTAAACTCATGTCAGTGGGTTTACTTGCAGAACCCAATCGTCCTCTAGCATGGCGAGGACCAGTATTACACAAAATTATTACTCAATTTCTGCAAGATGTGGAGTGGGGCGAATTGGATTATTTATTGATTGATTTGCCGCCAGGAACAGGAGATGCCCAAATTACAATTGTGCAAGAAAGCCCAATATGTGGAGTTATTTTGGTGACGACTCCCCAACAAGTTGCTATTTCGGATGTGCGTCGTAACATACATATGTTTCGTCAAGTGGGTGTTCCTGTCCTGGGGATTGTGGAAAATATGAGTTATTTAATCTGTAGTGATTGTGGCTCACGTATACCAATTTTTGGGAGTGGTGGTGGTGAACAACTTGCAGCAGAATTGCAAGCACCTCTACTAGGACAAATTCCCATAGATCCTCGTATCTGTAGCGGTGGTGATACAGGAGACCCGATTGCGATAACCAATTCCACCTCTGGTGCTGGTGAGGTTTTTGTGCAAATCGCAACTGCATTAAAGGCAACTTTTACCTGATGCAGTTCATCTGATATGCGAGTTGAGTTATGGGCATTGACTTGCACTTAGATACTTTTGCAAGCGCTGATTCAAAGTTCCGGTGTGTAACTCAAACAAATGATTGTCGTAGTCGTAAAAATATAGAGAGCGTCCTTCACCTTCCACACGGCTTCGAGCTTCTCTTATATTCACTCCCAGATTTTTAACTCTTTCGGCATAGAGTTCGTAGTCTTCTTCGGCTACCTTAAAAGCCACGTGGTTATAGGTTTTTTCTGATAAAGCCTCGCCTTCCATAATGGCAACCCATAAATCATTAATCAGAAAAAATTTTTCTTTTGAGATAGAGAAAGTTTGCTCACCACTAGAATAAATCTCCTTGGCATCAAATATGTATATGAGGAATTTGGTCATTTTCTCCAAGTCTCTGACAATGAATGTGATGTGGCTAATTCCTTGAATCATTTGTCCTCATATATGGGAGTCATAACAAGAGTTTCGGTAAATTTATGAGTCAAAACGCCGTCGGGCAGTCGGTGTATGCGCGGCTTCGGGTAAAGTAATCTCAAGTGTTGCTGTAGGTCGAAATATGAGCGGGCATTTTGCCTCTGCCGTTCAAGGAAGAATCCCACAGCTTTTGGTGGCATCGCAGCGCATAGCGCGATATTCACACAGCCGTGAGAGTGTCAATACAAATTGACTGTTTGAGGAATCGATGTCTCTCGCCGCCTTTCCGGTGTACCGTGATAGTGCGAGACTCATTGCCCCTCAGACTCTCTATTAATTAAACTTTTACAACTGTGGTCTTGCTTTTCATTGGTATGTATGCAATCATTATTAATAATGTACTATAAATCTACCAATTTACCGTATAATAAAAGTTCGCTCGCTATCAATTTATTACAGTCCCAGGTGGAGAAACTTTATACACACTATCATCTGTGTTGAGCACGAACAAAGACTACATCATCTTCAAAAAGATCTAGTGCAGTAGCCCCCGTAGGGAATAACTCCCCCCCTGCTGTCACTATTGATCAAGGTAATAAATTCTCAAAGCCTGGGAACTATGAACCAAAAGCCAAACTGTAACCAAGCAATTGATAACAAAATTGTTTAGTCGTTACCTCAGGAACGTATACCATGAAAAAGCCTTTTGTAATGTGCAATATGTACCATTTCACGACTATAAACTTGGTCACCTGCCATAAAGCCTGGTCACATATGTATAATTTCACGCTCAAGTGATTAGCTAGATATACTTCTAGTAATTTTGAGTCGTTCTGAAACTATCTAACTGAGTCTTTACAGCGTTGAGGTATCCTTTGTCAGAAAGAAGTTGTGATGGCAGTCTTTTTGACTGAACCGCGCTGCGAACAATATCTTCGGCACTAATTTGTTTTGCTTGGTAAGCCAATATAAGGTCTTGGTAACTGGGAATACCTTGGTCTTGTAACTGACCTTGATAAGCCAAATTCACGAGATTGAAAGGTGTAATCCCAATATAAGACGGAGTTTTTCCCACAACAGCAGGATTATATGCCGATGGCTCAGCTCGAACTACAGATGTACCAACACTAGATATAAGCAATAACGATAAGCTACCAACAATTAGACCTTTCATAATTCAACTCCTGCATTTTTGCTGTCGCTAATTTCAGCAAATTTATTATCTTTAATTACATTATAACGAACCGTCTCGTCTTGTCAATAGATAACAATACGGTTCGTAACGTCTAGAAAAGTTACGCCAAAAGTGGTGTGAAAAAAAGTCATACCTGTTTAGTGAACCGAAGCTAAGCTTGGAGAGCCAACCTTCGTCTCTTCTTTATGGGTGTCAGCAAAATCAACTTATGCGCTTAGGGGATAGAAATGGCAAAAATGGCAGCAGATCGCTTATATATTCCATGTCTGGGGCTTATCCACACAAGAGCCTATTTGTAAAGCACATAAGTCGTAATTTATACAATTTTGCACAGATGGAGTCTTTTGTCTATGTCACAACTACTTGAGAACAAAACTACTCAAAAACCATGTCCTACTGAAGCATCTGTGATGCGCAGGCGAAATCACCGTTCCCATCAGGCAATTCTCAAAGCAACTGCTGAGTTACTGGAAGAGAAAGGCTATCGCGATATTTGTATTGAGGCGATCGCATCTCGTGCAGGAGTAGGCAAACAAACTATTTATCGTTGGTGGCCCTCTAAGGCAGCAGTCGTTATGGAAGCATACTCCGAAAAAGCTACGCAGAATATTCCTACACCCGATACAGGTTCGGTTAAACAAGACCTGTATCAGATTCTACAGCAACTATTTACAATCCTGACAACAACGACAACGGGTACTGCTGTTACAGGACTGATTGCTGAGGCACAAATGGATGCTTCTTTAGCTGAGGCGTTTCGCGAGCTGTTTATTAAATGTCGTAGAGCAGCGACCCGCACAATTTTGGAGCGGGGTATTGCACGAGGTGAACTACGCCCAGATTTGAATTTGGAATTGGTGATTGATGCGATTTATGGTCCAATCTGGTATCGGTTACTGCTAAAGCATGCAGCGTTAGATGATGCGTTTGCCGAAGAATTAGTAAATTTTTTGATAGTAGGGATACAAGCTTAGTACAGGATTTCACAAGTTCGTAACGAATTAATTTCAGAAAGGCTCTGCGTTACTTTGTCTTGAAAAGTTTCCTAGGTCGGGAAACCCTCCTGCAGAACTTTTCGCTGCGCGTTCCTCTGCGTTTCAAAACGCTACGAATTAATGCAAAGCTGTACTTAGTTTTTTGTGTATCAAATGACAAAGATGGCAATCATCTAACTAGGCAGGCGGGAGTCCCCACACCATCAGGACTTACGCAAAAATGCCAAAAAGCCCAAGCCCAATTTCTCGTTCGCGTAGCGTGCCGGAGGCATACTGCCAAAACGCCAAGAACGCCAAGAATTCGTAGACTATGCGTAAGCCCTCACCATAATCTTCGATTTGGTGACGGAGTATGTCACCCATAAATAAAAAAGTAGATGGTCATGCCAAAAGCAACAATCATAACAACTTTCCTAATTAAGTGGGGTTCGACTCTACGGGCATAGTGAGCACACAAGTAACCACCGAGAGAACCACCTACAGCCATCAAAACAGCTTGGGGCCAAGCAATGATACCTGCAAAAATAAAGGGAATAATGGCAATCCCATTAACGCAACTCCCTAAAAACGTCTTAAAAGCATTCATGGTGTGAATGCTGTTGATTCCTAGAAACGCCAGAGTTGCCAGCAGTGACGTTCTCCCACCACTGACCACAAGCGGTACAGTGGGGGCTTCTACAAGTCGCCCTGTAAAAATTTCCTGCTTCATTGGTCGCGCCTAGATAATGAGATTTGCATCTTGTTACCCCCGGCAACGATACCTCCACAGGCAGTTTAGAGACTCCTGACGCCCCACGGAGTCTTTGTATCTAGCGAATTACGGAGCGTATTCTATGTTTGTTTTACGTTTCCCAACGTTTGCACTGTTCACCTGTTTTACCAGTCCGTTTGTGTCAAGTGGTTGGTCGTCACCAATGTTTTTTAGGAGGAGCAATTATAGCTCTATTGTTATAATTATAGACTTTTTTTGTTTATTGGAAGTTCCTGAAAATTGACAACTCCTCGGACATATCCTCGCGCTAAAACCGTCGGTCAACATAGGTCGGAGATGCCCTCGTCGTTGTCCGGCGCAAGACCGGCCACGCTCACGGAGTACCGTTATAGTGGGGGACTTACGCCGATTAGTTAAAGGTTGCGGATCAATCATAGTTAGTCTTAGGTTTGGGAGTTGGTGTCATTTCTGCCTTTTTGTGGCCTTAAACACCAGGGGTCTGTCCGCCATCAACAAGAATCTCTGCACCAGTAATCGAAGAGGCAAGGTCAGAAACCAAAAATAGAGCTAGCGCGGCAATTTCTTCTGCCTTAACGATTTTCCCTAACGGAATTGCCTGTAGGGATTCTGCTTTGATTTCATCTACACTAACGCCACGGGCTTGGGCATTCTGCTGTGCTAACTGTTCGGCACGTTCAGTTGCAGTCAGACCGGGGGAGATGGCATTAATGCGAATATTGTACTGGGCTAACTCTTTAGAAATTCCCCGCGTAAAGTTTAACAGGGCTGCATTCGTTGTACCTCCTGGTAGAAAATTGGGACGAGGCGTGCGTCCGGCTCCTCCAATAATGTTGACAATCCGCCCATCGCGCCGACTTTTCAGATGGGGTAAAATGGCTCTGACAAATCGAATGTAGCCCAATAATTTTAAGTTCCAAGCATCCAGAAATGCATCATCACCGAGATCAAGAAACGTCCCAGCACGTGCTGAACCAGCGTTGTTAATTAGGATATCAATTTGACCAAATTGTCCAAGCGCCGTTGAGACCACCTTATCAACACCTTCTGCCTGAGTCAGGTCAGCACTGATGGATATCACTTTACCACCACTATTGGAGAATGATTGGATGGCACTGACTGCTTGCTCAAGTCGTTCTGGATTGCGAGCGGCGTAGACGCGGAGCGGCTTGTCGTTAGACATCGCCACACTCACACCTTCTCTATAAAGAGCTTTGGCAGTGGCTAACCCAATGCCAGCACTACCTCCTGTCACAATCGCTGTTTTACCAGATAGTTCTAGTTCCATAGCTACTGCCTCACTACTAGGTTTGATTATTTAGCGCTCAATTGTCGATGTGCAATACAGCTTTACCAGGAAAGCGCCTGTCGAGCAGTTTTTGCGCTATGTCAGCCACTTCTGTCCACGATGCTTCCAAATCTATGTGAGGACGCAATTGACCTGCTTCTACCAAACGCAAAAGTCGTTGCAAGCCCACAGATGCCGATTCCCGCTTCAATTCATGAAACAGAATCAGACCATATAAACTTGCACCACCAGTTCCGTAAAAACGCTGCGCATTAAATGTGACTTCAGACCCTCCTGACGTTCCAAACAGCACAATGACTCCATCTTGTGCCACTAAGCCAAGGGCTGCCGAGAGCGTATTTCCCCCTACTGAGTCTACAATCAAATGATAAGGTGCGTATTCATTCGGTTGAAGATCTTCGCCAATAACGACTGATTGTGCTCCTGCTTCTTTCACCAGAGATTCATAGCCTGGTTGACGAATGTGTGCCACGACTTGCGCTCCACTCAGCCGTGCTAACTGGATAGCGAAGTGACCAACGCCACCTGATGCACCTGTAATAAGTACTGAACGACCTAAAAGTGACCCACCTTTGAGTAAAGCGTGATAGGCAGTCAGACCAGCGACAGGTAGTGTAGCAGCTTGTGCAAAAGATACACTAGTTGGTAATTGTGCTAAGGAATGGGTAGGAACGGATACCAGTTCCGCCCAAGCACCAAAGCGGCGCAAGCCTACCACGCGCGCTCCTTGAGAAGGTCCCGAACCATCGGCGGCGGGAGTTTCTACTATACCAGTTAAGTCCCAACCAGGCTGCCAACCTGCATCAGCAGTAGTAGAACGCCGCACTTCTCCCCGGTTGAGGGAAATGGCACTCACCCTGACCAGTGTCTCGTCAGGGGCTGGGGTCGGTGCTGCGACTTCACGCAATGCTAAACGTCCTGGCACGTTAGGGTCAACGACTATAGCACGTATTTTGCTCATGGAATATATCTTCCTGTGAAAATAAGTTCTTTTAAGGTAGCAATAGTTTCGTAACAGGCGATCAATTGAACTGTTATTGTTTCCAGATTGATTGAGTTTTAGTTTTGAACCTAAATTTTATAAGTAGCCATCATAAACTCTATACATTAGAACCCATAAAAATAGGCTTTTCCCTACTCCCTACTCTCTATTTTCAACTCAGAAGGCAGAGCATAGCTATCCCGTGCAAAACCTGTAGCAAATCGTAGGGAATAGCGTAAATTTTGACCATTTCGCGTCATGAAGATAATCAGAGCGAGCAAAGCAAAACCAAGACAGAGCGAAAAGATTCCTTGATAGCCCAATTTTTGAGCAAAAGTACCAAACACTGGTCCGGAAATTGCCAGCCCTAAATCAAAACCACCTATACACAGAGAAAAGACTCGTCCTCGTTCATGAGGATAAGAACGGTTAGAAATTAGGGCAACCATCAACGGAATCAGTGTTCCACCACCAGCACCCTCAAAAAAACCTGCCAGAAGAAAATCGCCAGTATTTTGAGCAAGGGAAAGTAGTAATGTCCCTAGAGCATAGCAACCTAGACTGACTGTAATAAATAACCCTCGACCATAACGGTCAGAAGCATAGCCAGTGAGCAAACGAATTCCAACACTCGACACAGCAGTGGCTGTATAAAACCACCCAACATTCAAATCAAGCTCTGTCTGTTTAAGATACAGGGCGATAAATGTTGTGACTGTCCCCCGAATCAAACCTGTAAGTAGTAGTACTAAAGTGGGAACCCAAACGCGAGGACTGTCTAACATCTTCCAAAATCGATTCTTTTGGTCATCAACTGAATCTGGTGAAGATTTAAGGTTTGAGTTTTGTCTGTCAAGTTGATGAAGAATAGAGGGATCTTTAACCTGATACGCAAATAAAAAACCTATTAGCCCCAGTCCAACAGAGAAGACAAACAATGGAACGTAACCTACTTGCTCTTGAAGAAAGGTTCCAATGACAGGTCCAATCGTCAAGCCGATCGGATTAATCAAACTCATATAACCAATGACTTCACCTCGTTGACGTATTGGCGACCAATCTACAATGAGAGTATTGTTGCCTGGAGCATACGCAGCAACACCAATTCCATGAAACGCTCGAATCAAGAATAATAATAGAATCGAGTTAAAAAAGTAACCTAGAGGTGCTGCGGTTGCGATCGCCCGTATAGCCTCGGCGGGTTCCTTTTTGGAACCCGCCCCCTGTCCTGAAGGGACAGGGCAACCGCTCAGAGAGCGGTTGGAGGCTAGGGCGCGCTACGCGATCGCTAAGCCAATCAGCATAACTAGCTTGCGACTGCGTCGATCTGCCAAATTTCCTAGCCACGGACGACTCAAAATCAGCCCGAGAGCAAATGCCCCCATGACAAAACCAACCTGTTGCGGTGTACCACCTATATCCTTTATGTAAAGAGGCAAGGTTGCAAGTATTGAACTATGGCTAGTCCAAAGCAGTATACCTACTGCAAAGAGCAATAGAAGGTTTTTACGTTGCTGTGGTTCGAGGGTAGTAAAAACTGTCATTGACTAGTTTAGTAACATTGGATTTTGCTATCACATTTTTTGTAAGTATTATTGTTTAACTTCTAAATGAAAAGAGACTTCTAAACAGGAGCGATAGCTGTATCCACGGCTATCACCCCTCTGTGACGACATCTATCTATTCTGGATAAAAAACGAACGTCCGCAGTTCGATACTCTCCCGTGGAGGAGCGTCCGGTGGGCTTGTTGGGTCATCAAACCCTGTGTGAGCTGCAAAACGTGCGCGTCCGTCCTCTGCGGAGTCGAAACACTTGATAAATAGTGCCTCGTCCGTTTGCATTTGCGGAAAGTAGAACCACTGATGTTCTGGGTTGTACGTGATTGCGTAGACTTCACCGACGCGATCGCGGTACACGAGGTCACTAGCCACAACGTCTGTTGGTGCAATAGTTTGCGCGTCACATACTGCCAATGGCGACTCTTGAACTGGTGCGGCGATCGCCCGCCAAATGTTGATTATGGCAAACCGTTGTTGTAGTAGCGTATCAATATCATCTATCTCTTGCGCCGCCAACTCCTTACGCGCACGAATATAACCGGATTTGGCGGTGAAGTCGTTGTGTACGCGCTTGACTGGTTCCTTAATCTCATTCTCACCCTGCTTGAACCGTTGCAAATTACGGAGGGTGTGGTCAAATATCACTACCTTAGTTGCACCCGTCACCTCTTTTAATAATTGCTCAGCTTCCGGGTAGTAGACGTTACGTATTTCGTCTTCGTCGTAAAAGTCGCGGACACTGCTATGATGCGCACTAAAGGCGAATCCTTAACGATTTCGTATGCAATATATGTGATCGGGTAAATCAGAGATAGTTCGTCAAGAACTCGTAACTCTAGCTCGCGATTAGCTCGGATACTAGGGGGTAACTTGGATTGACGCCGATTATTAAAACGTTTCTCGCGGTGAGCGCGTTGATTGTAAGGTAGTTTGCGATTGATTCGTCGCCCTCTACGACCACGCCGCATCATGGCGCGTTGCTCCATCCGATGCGTGACGATTTCAAAGGGTAACTGTAAGTGAGCAGTCCACAAGGTAAACTTGGCAGATTGAATGGCTACGCCACTATATAATTTACCCGGATCAATACCAACCGCAATTGGTTGAGCGTCTATTGCTCTGGGACACCTAACTAATTGAACTTGGAAGATCCCAAGGTCGTTATAAACAACTTTTGCTTTCCCAAGTTTTAACCAACGACGCGCCCTACTGGCTTTTGTTGGCATCAATGGCTTACCTGATGGTGTTAATACTGGAACTCGTTGCATGGAGATAATCCTTACGAGTAAAGTTTTTAGTCCCCTCGCCCAACTAACTACAGATGTCTTGGTGAGACCAGTGCTGAAGGAGGGTTTCCCTCCGTAGGCAACTGGCGAACCCGTAAGGGCATTACCCAACGACCAAGCAAATGGTCTTAAAGTGTGTCCGAACTGGGGAAGTATCCGGAAGTTTTAACCGCAGTTAGTCTCGGTGGGCTAGTCAAACACGTAAAGTTTGCTCTTTACAAGCTCCGTCCCTTTTAGGGCGGAGTTATTGACAGGTTATACCATTTTGGATTTTGGTGAATTGTTGGTCAATAGTCAAGAGTTAGTCATTCTTCCCTCACTCCCCATCTCCACATCCCCGTGTCCTACTTTTGAGCTTCGCACGAGTTCCAGGATCACGTGGTAACAAGGGTGGTTCCGGGAAAACTTCATCCAGATATTCATTTATGATGGCAGACTCGTAGATTTTTACATCTCCATGTTTGATAGCAGGGACTTTGCCATAGCGTGAAATCTGCGTGAATCCATCTGGTTTGTTTTGTAAGTCAATTTCTATGGGGGTAAAATCAATTCCTTTTTCCAAGAACACAACACGGGTGCGTTGGGAGAAGGTAGAGGCTTTGGCAAAGTAAAGTTGTATGGTACTCATGCAATGATTTCCTCGTAATCAATTGTTAGCTCACTCAACTAGAGCCAAGGTACTTGTTCAGGTGCATAACGGAAGGCTCTAAACACAGAATTTTGCTCGCTACGTGCTACAAGTGCCGATTCTCCAGGAGCATTTTGATTTCCAAAATAGGGATTGATATATTCCCAAACAATTTCTCCTTCTCGCACTGTTTTTTGGGCGATCGCTTTGCTGCTGCCCGGAGCGCAGATCGCATACTGTTTTGCATACTCTTTGGAGTTACACTCGGGTGTGGGGAGTGCGCGACTCAAATGACAGCCCAATTCAGAAACGAACTGAGTTGACTCGTAGGGGTCAAATAATCTAACTGCTAGGTATCTAAAGACCAGCGTAGCTATACTACACTTAATCGGTCAACTTTTCGTGATTTATCTTGAAATCATTATATAGTCTTTTGCCCAAAAAAATATGTAAAACTAATTATTAGATTATCTAAACAATGAGCGCGATCGCGTAAGCGCACGAATCGGGCTAACGCGTAACGGTTTCCAGAGGCGAGCTAGCGCTGCGCCGTTTGCCCTACAGCCCTTCTCCTAAAGGAGACGCTACGCGTTGGCGGAGCCTGCGCTTTGCGCTTACGGGCATCTTACGGCGGGCGTCTCCCCTTGGGAGAAGCGCAGATCGCATTAACGCCATCAATCTGCGGTATATTGGGGGACTTTTTGGCGAATCATGTTAAAGAACAACACTTGATTTTGTATGAATTTCTATGTTAGCCTACGTTCACTTGCAAATATCTATTACCTGATAAAATAACCGTAGTTTAGTTCGGCACAGTGCGCTTGTCACTCTGCGAAGCCAAAGTTTGCATGAAAAATGGGAATCGCCCCTTATGCCAAAAGATTGGTTTGAATGGCACGACCTCTATAATACTGAACCAAAATTGCAGCAACGCCTGGAAATCGTGCGAGAATACATTTCTTATAGCTTGGATGTGTCTCCACCAGGAATAATTCGTGTAGTTAGTCTTTGCGCTGGTGATGGACGAGATTTACTCTCGACGTTAGCAAACCACCCTCGTGCAAAAGATGTCTATGCACGGCTCGTTGAGTTAAATCCGCAGCTAGTTGAACGTGGACGAGCAACTATAGAATCATTGGGTTTGACAAAGCAAATTGAGTTTATCAATGGTGATGCAACTCTCTGGTCTAACTATGTAGGAGCAGTACCAGCAGACATTGTCATTGTGTGTGGTATCTTCGGCAATCTTGCTGATGAAGCTGAACTTAGTCGCTTCCTGGGGAACCTGAGTTTTCTGAGTAAACAAGGTGCTTTTGCAATCTGGACTCGCGGACATTCTAATGGTATCCCCTACTCAGAGACTGTCCGTAAAGTTTTGCGTGAATCTAGATTTGAAGAAGTGAACTTCAAACTCACTGCTACAGGAGACATGGGGGTAGGCATTCATCGTTACCTTGGTGAAAATTTGGCTCTCCCCAAAGAGCAACAATTATTTGTGTTTTCCGGCGTTCCAAGTCAAGCGAGGTAAAAAATGTCTATTCAAAACACACTATCCAGTTGGGAGCAATTGTTTGAGATCGCACAGAAAAATACCTCGGCTCGACGGGTGCGTAGACCAGGGCAATCCCCTTCTACTGCGCCAATCCCAAGTAGTCTTGAGAAACTACCTCCTGATACAACACCACCAGTCCTCCTTTACCGAGATACCAACTCTTGGTGTCCTTTCTGTGAACGGGTTTGGTTCGCCTTAGAAGAAAAGGAAATTCCGTTTGCGACAGAGTTTATTGATCTGAGTAACAAGCCTAAGTGGTATACTGACCGAGTTCCCACAACCCTTGTACCTGCTGCAAAAATTGAGGGAAAGTTAGTCTATGAGTCCAAAGATATTCTATACGCTTTAGAAGAACAATTTAGTAGTCCACCACTACTCCCTGAAAATCCAGAGGAAAACGCTATTGCTAGGCAGTGGGTTGAAGATGCTGAAACCAATGGTTTTAGAGATATTGGCTACAAATTTCTGAGAGAAACATCTGTAGATGCTGATGAACTAGCAAAATTACAGACAGCGTTTGAAGCGAAATTAGACGAACTTGAGCAAGCTTTAGCAAAATATCCTGGTCCCTACTTTGTCTCAAGTTTTAGCTTGGTAGACATTATGTATAGCCCTCATTTAGATAGATTGGCGGCTAACTTACCGGTGTACCGGGGCTATCACATCAAGGGAAATCCACGGTATCCCCGTATCAATGCTTGGTTTGAAGCACTCAATCAGCGTCCCGCCTATAACAGGGTCAAATCGGATGACATTACCAACAATTTACTCGTGCGTCGCAGATTCGGCTTGGAACCAATCGGAAATCCCTTGCCTCTTGATGCAGCAGACAGCCAGTCCACTCAATACCGGGCAGAAGCCGCCGAGAGACTGAGTGATAACCGGGAAGCTGCTATTGGAGATATCCTGAAAAATTCTGGAGTGCAAGCATTAGCGAAAGATGATGACATTGCAACAGTCAAAGAAGCTGTTGATTTTCACCTCAGACTACTAGCTGACTATCTTATCAATGGGAATAGCGCGCCTCTAGCTGGTGGACGGACAGGTGGAAAAGAAAGCATTGATCCCATTTTTGCTGCTGTCGGAGCCATCACTCTTGCTTATGTAAGAAATCGTATCTGTGCGCCACGGGATATGAGTGCTGGTGCTGCTACTGCATTTCGGGCGGCTGCAGATAAGGTATTGGCATCTGTTTATTAATGCTTAATTTAATGCTTATCGGTGACAGGTTGGTACCAAGTCGCATTCCAAACTGGAAAAAATGAAAACCCGTAGCTATGTCTTACTGGCGATCGCTACCTGCTTATTAACGTGGCTCCTTTCCCTAACAGGTTGTAACTCCCAAAATAGCTCACAAAGCAATAGTTCTCAGGTTGCACAAACCTCTGGTAGTTCATCAAAGCTAGAGGTGATTAATGTTGGTCATCAGAACGGTACACCCGGTCTCAATTTACTGAAGGCGCGGGGGCTGCTGGAAAAGCGACTTGCCTCACAGGGCATCCGGGTCAAATGGATATCTTTCCAAGGCGGTCCTCCTATGATGGAAGCAATGGCAGCCGGTGGTATTGATATTGGAAACGTAGGAAACTTACCACCTGTTTTCGCTCAGGCTGCGGGCAATCCGATAGTCTATGTTGCTGCGACGGGTTCTAACGCAGGCGCTCAGGCAATTATTGTGCCTAAAAATTCTCCAATTAAAACCCTTGCTGACTTGAAGGGGAAAAAATTAGCAATTCAAAAAGGAACAGCGCTGCAGTATTTTGCGCTGAAAGCCTTAGCGAGTGCAAAACTGACGCTGAAGGATATTCAACCTGTTTACCTGACGATTCCGGATAGCACTACTGCTTTTGAAGGCGGCAATGTTGATGCCTTACCTATTGGGGATCCCTATCTCGCCTCTAAAGAGTTAAATGACACTGTGCGTGTGTTAGTCAGAGGTTCGGATGTGGCACCTCAACGTGCCTTTTATATTGCTACGCAAAATTTCACCAAGAATCATCCTGACCTGATCAAAGTGATTTTGGAAGAGCAACGCAAGGTAGAAGAGTGGGCAAAGGCAAATCCTAATGAGGTTGCTAAAGTGCTGGCAGAGCAAACCAAATACAAGCCAGAGGCATGGGAATTTGCTTTAAAGCGGCGTCCTTACTTCGGTGTATTCGATATCAAAGATGAATTTGTGAGCGAACAACAGCAAGTGGTTGATTTGTTCTACACTCAAAAACTCATTCGAAAAACCTTTCAAGTGAAAGATGCTATCTGGAAATCTTCATAACGCGTAATATGAGTTTCATGCAGGCTTGCTTTCTCTTTTTCGCCGCTTGGATGAGTGGAGTGTTGAATTCTGTTGCTGGGGGAGGTGGCTTAATTATTTTTCCAGCGCTTATAGTCACTGGTTTGCCAGCTATCAGCGCTAACGCGACAAGTACGCTTGCCTCATGTCCTGGATACATTGCCAGCATTAGTGCCTATCGTAACGAATTGTGGGCACAGCAGCAGCTATCTTGGTTATTTGGCAGTGTTAGTCTCGTTGGCGGAATGTTGGGTGCAGTATTACTGCTTCACACCCCAGCTTCTGTGTTCGATCAGCTTGTGCCTTATCTATTGTTGCTTGCTACAGTACTGTTCACTTTCGGTAATTCAATCTCAACTTTGTTACAGATTGCTCCTAAAGAAACTGCTCAGAATTCTTCGTGTTTCCAGATCAAAGCATCATTCGTCCAGTTGTTGATCAGCGTTTACGGAGGCTTTTACGGCTTGGGCATCAGCTTTTTAATTTTAGCAACTTTAAGGATACTGGGCATCAAGAATATTCATCAGATGAATGCTCTAAAAGTGCTGATGATAATGTGTACTGATAGTTTTGCAATAGTCACTTTTATAATTGCTGGAGTGATAGCGTGGCAGCAGTTCTTTAGTGATGGATTCAAAAAGTTTAGCCATAGATTGAATAGTTCCTGTTCATAAATGCCCGGCGTTCTACTCCATTCATTTTTGAAACGCTATTATGGCTTCCAAAATAAGTATGGAATCTATGGTGTTTTTGAATTACCAGAAGGTGTTGTTCTTCGACATCATGATCGGACTTGGATGGAATTCCTGACATCAGGATTTGAAGAGGTAAGATTTGATGAATTTGATGCTGTAACAATGAACAGTAACTGTGCTAGAGCATTTCAATGGTTGGGATGTAAACCTAAGAAGTAATATCCTTACTATTGATGTAAGCGTTTTCAGTAAACAAGGGTACACAATCACTAACATTGAAGGCTGCTGCTAATTCAACGTCTAACTCAAAACCTTTGGTAATTAACTCTTTTCCAGAACTACATTTTTTTAATTTTGCTAGCAAATCTTTCTCAAAAGAATGAAATGCTGCTACAGCCATTTCTGCTTCTGGTGATAGACTACCATTCAAGAAACTGAGGATTGCTCCAGCACCAATTAAATCTTCAATAGCTGGTCGTAATGTATCATCTTCCCATTTTTCACCTGCAGGAATTACAGCAATTCTTGAACCATATTTTTGGGCAAATTTTGCCACAGCTTCACAGTTTCGCAAGCAACCAGCTACGGTGGGAGTCTTTCCAGTCAGTAATGTTAGAGAAGAACCGTTGGGAGATGGTACAACCAGCTTAGTTCCTGCAGGAATTTTAGTTAGAGATGCAGGGGAAAGTGAATAGCCATCTTTAGATAAACGACCTCTTGACAATTCTGCTTGGACAGACTTTGCATAATCAAGGGCAGAATCATCTCTCCATTGGTAAGGATAAATGATAGCACCATTGTTTGTAGCAATTTCTACAGAAGTTGAGAAAGATAAAACATCGACTATTACAATGACATCACTGATGGGTGCGAGTTGAGAAACTCCTTTTACACCCCACTCACAACGTAGGTCAAATTCTGCTTGGTTAAAAATCATTTACTTGGCTGACAAATTTTTTTGAAGATACAGTATCCTTTTCTGCTATTTCTATGCGATTCCCAGCAGGATCGCGCAGAAAGAAGCGATTTTCTCCTGGTATTGGTCTGTGATCAGGGAGTATTTCTACTCCATGTTTTTGCAGGTGTTTTTTGAACTCCTGTAAATTTTGTACTAAATAACAAATATGTCGTCTAGATACTGCGTTATCTGGATTTTTCTCTATACTGAGGTGAATTTGAATATCTCCTATCACATACCAAGCACCTCCATAAGCTTTGATGGCTTCAGGCTTGTTTATTTCAGGCAATTCTAAGATTTTATTGTAGAAAAACAGCATTGCATCTTCTACTTCCACAGAGTATGTTACCTGAATATGAGCGATCGCATCCAACCACATGATTATGTTATCCTCTTTTTACTTAGTGTTTTGAGTTTATTTGTTGCTGTAAGATTATCACTTTCCTTCATCAGCTTTTATTTGATTGTGGAATTAAACCCATATTTTTGTATATGGGACATACTCTCTTTTTTATCTCAGGCAATTTTCTAGCAAAATAATAAGCTCCTATAAAGCAAGAAATACCACCAAAGAGTAAAGCATTAGCAACTCCAATTTGACCTGCTAATCCACCAAAAAATAAATTTCCAAAAGGTAGTATTCCTAAAAAACCTGTAGTGAATATACTTGTGACTCTACCTCGTTTATCTTCGTCAACAAGAATTAATTGAATAAAATTGCTAATAGCTGCGAGAGTGAGAGTATTAGTCATGCCAACAATAAAAATTAACACTAGGCAAATTTCTAAACTGGTTGATCGAGAAAAAACTATCAAACCTAAACCGAGAATCATCGCAGAACGGGCTATAATTTTATCCAAGCCTGTGACTTGTTTCCGCAGCAGCAAATAAAGACCTGCTACGATAGAACCAAATGCCGAAGCCGTCATCAAAAATCCCATGATTTCAGCATTACCATTCAAAACTTGTTTGGTAAAAATTGGCATTAAATTTATATAAGTCATTGCCAGAAAGCAAATTGAACATTGTAACATCAAAACATATTTGATAGGTAAGGATTCATATGCAAAAGTAAAGCCTTCCTTTAAGTTTTTCCAAAAAGAAGACTTTTGAGGTGAGGGAATATTGAAAATCGGCTTTATTTTGGCAGTGATAATAGCAGATATAAAAGGTATATAACTAATACTATCTACTAAAAAACAGACACCTGCTCCGGATTGACTCAGTAGTAATCCCCCAATCATAGGACTGACAAATTTAGCTGTATTAATCAGGAAGGAGTGGATAGAGATTGCACTATAAGTATCTGCTTTATGCTCTACTAGTCTAGGAATCATTACTAGACGTGCTGGTAGATCGAAAGCTTTTACTATTCCCTGAAGCATTCCGATAATGATAATCCATGTAACGGTAATGTGACCGTTAAGAGTGAGAAAAGTGAGGCTAGAAGATAGCAAAATAGATACTACTTGGGTAGTTAGTAAGACATATCGTAAGTTCCAACGATCAAGTAAGACTCCTACTAAAGGTGTAATAACTAAACCTATTGCTTGATTGGTAAATCCTGCGATACCAACTAATATGGCTGAATTAGTTAGTTGATAAACCATCCATATCAAAGCAATTTGAGTCATCCAAGACCCAAAGAAAGAGACACTTTCTCCTATGACGAAACAACAGACATTCGAGGATTTAAGAGCAGGTGGAATCTGCAAAAAACCAAACAATACTTTGCCAGGTTTAGAGTTTTCTTGATTACTTTGTTGCATCAGTATCTTCCTTTAGGGAGATTTCGCAAACTTGCCGAGCAAAAGTTCGCTGATTTCGCTGATTCTAATTTTTTTGAAAAGCTTAAAATTAGATAGTCATAAAGTTAGCACGCTTAATATAAACTAACAAGAATACCAAGACTGGCGATTGCCCAAGGGGCAGTGGCAAAGCCAATCGCGCGTTCGCGCAAAGCGTGCCGCAGGCATACGCGAGTGCGTGTCCCAAAGGGACTCAGCGCGGTGGGAAGCACGAGGGCAATCGCGTATCGGCTCCCTTTGGGAGCATCGCGTTAACGGCGGCTTCCGCATCGCCTGCACATACCCAGAGGTTTTGCTTCAGAAAACCTCTCCTCGAATCGGAGATTCGAGGCATACAATGCCTCAGATTAAAGACGGTTATTCGGTCGATATACAGTAGTATACTAAAAAAGATATCCCAACGCATCACGAAGATGACAAACACAGCAACAGAGACAGCAATTCGCACTGCTCACATCACTATCCCTAATGGCGATTTGCAAATAGATGCTTACTTAGCCCAACCTCTGGCTGAGGGAACTTTTCCCGGTGTGATTGTGATTCAGGAAATCTTTGGAGTGAATATTCATATCCGGGAAGTGACACAAAGACTAGCCCAGGAGGGGTATGTGGCGATTGCACCTGCAATCTTTCAACGGATTGCTCCTGGTTTTGAAGCTGGATACACCCCCGAAGACATCCAGATTGGCAGAAAATATAAAGAACAGACCAAAGCAGATGAATTATTGAGCGATATTCAAGCAGCGATCGCCTATCTCAAAACTCTGCCAAATGTGAATGGTGATGCAATTGGTTCTATCGGTTTCTGCTTTGGAGGACACGTTGTATATTTAGCAGCAACGCTACCTGAAATCAAAGCGACAGCTTCCTTCTACGGTGGTGGTATCACTAACTCTACTCTTGGTGGTGGTGCGCCTACTATTACCCGTACCTCAGATATTAAGGCTCCTCTTTACGCCTTCTTTGGCACTCAAGATGCAGGAATTCCCCAAGAACAAACACAGCAAATTGAAGCAGAGTTAGAGAAATACCAGATTCCTCATAAAGTCTTTCGCTATCCTGCAGATCACGGCTTTTTCTGTAACCATCGTAGTAGTTATAATGCAGAAGCTGCTGCTGATGCCTGGGTCAAAGTTAAGGAACTGTTCCAAAAGGAACTTCAGACGAAAGTGTAAGTATCCTTAATTGAGTAACTTGTTTGAGGAGTTGGTTGGAAATAAATGGATCAATTCGATTTAGTTATTTTTGATTGTGATGGTGTTCTTGTAGATAGCGAGCTAATTGCATATACTATTTTTGCTGAAATGCTCAACGAGATAGGACTATCTCTGACTTTAGAGGAGATATTTGATATTTGTGTTGGCAAATCCATGGCTACATGTTTAGAAATTATCAAAGATATGTTTGGTAAATCTGTACCAGACAATTTTGCTATTGAATTTAGGCAACGAACGATACAAGCTTTTATGATAGACTTGCATCCCGTACAGGGAATACATGATGTTTTAAGTCAGCTGAAACTTTCTTACTGTGTTGCCTCAAATAGCAATTATGAATGGTTACAGAAGGCTTTAAGTAAAACAAGTTTACTTCCCTACTTTTTAGGTAAAATATTTAGTGCTACAGAAGTGGCACGCAGCAAACCAGCTCCAGATGTGTTTTTATATGCAGCTGAGAAAATGGGATTTTCTCCAGAACAGTGTGTGGTTATTGAAGATACACCAACGGGTGTCAAGGCTGGAGTTGACGCAGGTATGACAGTATTTGGTTATGCAGAACTAATGAACCCAGAAAAACTACGAGAAGCTGGTGCATGTATTGTATTTAATGATATGAGATTGTTGCCAGAGTTACTTAAGCAGCCCAATCACCCTTAAAAAGCTGTATCTCAATCTGTTGTTTTCTTGGCAAATTGGTAGTTTTGTACGAAGCAAATATCCTTAAATCAGCTTTATGAAGTACGTCAATCTTGGCAAAACTGGACTAAAAGTATCCCGCCTATCTCTTGGCACTATGACTTATGGTTCTCGCCAGTGGAGGGAATGGGTGCTGGAAGAAGAAGAGAGTCGCCCCTTTATCAAACTTGCTTTGGAGTTAGGAATTAATTTCTTTGACACAGCCGATGTGTACTCCTTGGGAGTCAGCGAAGAAATCGTAGGAAAGGCACTCAAAGACTTTGCCAAAAGAGATCAGGTCATTATTGCTACTAAAGTCTTCAATAAAGTAGGTGATGGACCCAATGACAGGGGACTCTCTCGCAAACATATTTTTGATAGCATCGATGCTTCATTGCGACGGCTACAAACAGATTACGTAGATTTGTACCAAATTCATCGCTGGGATGACGAGACACCTATTGAGGAAACTTTGGAGGCACTGCATGATGTCATCAAATCTGGTAAAGTGAGATACATTGGTGCCTCAAGTATGTACGCTTGGCAATTTGCTAAAGCCCTTTATACGGCAGATAAATACGGTTGGACTCGCTTTGTTTCCATGCAAAATCACTACAACCTAGTCTATCGGGAAGAAGAGCGAGAGGTACTGCCATTATCTCGCGCTGAGGGAATTGGGATTATTCCCTGGAGTCCTCTAGCGCGTGGCTTTCTTGCTGGAAATCGACAAAAGCAAGGCTATGGTGAGACTGTGCGGGCAAAAACTGATGAGTTTGCCCATAATCTCTATTATCAAGAGTCGGATTTTCAAATTGTTGATCGCGTCGTAGACTTGGCTCAAAAACGCGGCGTTAAACCAGCACAAATTGCTGTAGCTTGGTTGTTACACCAACCAGGCGTAACAGCACCCATTATTGGTGCTAGTAAGATAGAGCATCTTAAGGATGCGGTTGAGGCTGTGGATTTAGTACTTTCTGATGATGAGCGAAAGTTGCTTGAGGAACCTTACAAACCTCACCCCATCTTGGGGCATAGCTAGAATATCTACACCTCTATAGAGTAATGGCATTATAGCGGTTCTTAATTGACTGCAATACATCAAGTTAGGAGAACCACAGATGGACACAGATGGACACAGATAAATAATTACTTCATCTAAATGAGAAGTGCTATAGCTTTTAGAAGATGTAGTAATTCTGACAAATCTGCAAAAAGAGTTAGATATGGCTGGTAAATTAGACGGAAAGGTTGCAATTATTACTGGCTCCTCGTCAGGTATTGGTGAAGCTACCGCAATTGCCTTGGCGGCAGAGGGGGCGCAAGTAGCAATTGCTGCAAGGCGTGCTGAACGTCTGGAAGCTCTAGCAAAACGTATTGAAGCCAGTGGTGGCAAGGCATTACCCATCGTTACTGATGTAACTGACGAAACGCAGGCAAACAACCTGGTGCAAAAGACAAACGAAGAGTTGGGGCGAGTGGACATCCTCGTCAACAATGCAGGTGTGGCGTTGACTGGTAATATTGATGGTGGAAATACCGCAGACTGGCGACGGATGTTTGATGTTAATGTTTTGGGAGTGCTTTACACGACTCACGCTGTCCTACCCATCCTTAAGGCGCAACAATCGGGACACATTGTCAACATCTCCTCAGTAGCTGGTCGAATTGCACGGGCGGGGGTTGGTATTTACAATGCGACCAAATGGGGCGTGAATGCGTTCTCCGAAGCATTACGACAGGAAATGTTAAAAGATAACATCCGCGTTACTATTATTGAGCCTGGTTTGGTGGACACGGAAATTAACAATCATATTACTGACCCAGTCGCAAAACAAATCAGTGAAGAACGACGCAAGTCAATTACACCACTGCAAAGTGAGGATATTGCAGCGGCGATTATCTATGCTGTCACCCAACCACAGCACGTTAATGTGAATGAAATTCTTATCCGACCGACTCAGCAAGAACGGTAATATTCAGATTTATAGCTCTCTGAATTTTTAGGCATCGCCGTCATGGAGGTGTTGCAAAGCAGACTTAAGAGGATGTCAACTTACAGCGCTTTTGGGATGATTAGACCACAAATCGTAAGGTGGAGAGAAGTCCTGCAGTGAGGCAGCGCTGCGGGAGGGTTTCCCGCAGCAGGCGACTGCCGAAAGGGTTTCCCAACCTAGGGAACTTCGGGGCATTGCTCATAAAAGCTTACCTGATGGACATTTGAGATATCAGCAAGCAATGCCCACCCGAAAGAGAACTTGTTCGGTCAACTTAATTCACTTAGATTGTGGCTTTTTTATAGCCACATACGCTCATTGTATATTTAGATTAGCTAATAATTAGTTAATCTAAAATTTTGAATTACATAAAGTTTGTTTGCTAAATAGTTGTGTTTTAGCTGGGGCTATGTAATACTACTAAATTAAATCATCGATAAACCAGTCAAGAAACAGTAGTATTTTTGAGACTCCGGTGTAAACACCACATAGAGAAATCATTCAGGCAAGTTGAGGGTCAAGTACAGATAGCTCATACAAGCAATGCCAGTCAAAGAGCAGGCATACAAGAGCGAAAACTAGAGTTTTACTCCAACAGGCAATTCGCCTTAGCCCTTACCACAGGGCAACAGAGGTTGAGATTGAGCTATACGTTTGAAATTTGGATTTCTACTCCGTCGTGGAGCTTTGATTTTTATCAGGGTTTACGACTTGTGAAAGTCAACGAGTGACATAACCATGGAGAAACGATCATGACAATTGCGCTTGAACGTCCCAAGAAGAAGACTCGCTCAGCACAAATTAGGGAGCAACTAGGTTATCCCATCATCGACACCGATGTACATACCCAGGAATTTGAACCTGCCTTTCTCGACTACCTAGCTCAAGTAGGTGGTTCTAAGATTGTCGATAGCTTCAAAGAGCATCTACCTGGAGCTGGTCGCTTTCGTTGGTTCCAGCAAACATGGGAAGAACGCCGTGCTTATCGTACTGCTCGTCCTCCCTTCTGGGGGCGTCCCACCAAGGACACCTTAAATCTTGCCACTATCAGTTTGCCAAAACTACTGCATGAGCGCTTGCAAGAAGCCGGGACAGACTTTGCTGTACTATACCCCAACCTGGCAACCCTTGCACCTCAAATCAAGAACGAAGAAATGCGTCGGGCTGTTTGCCGTGCAGCAAACCTCTATCATGCAGATATCTTCCGTCCTTATGGCGATCGCCTCACCCCAATTGCCACCATTCCAATGAATACACCCCAAGAAGGGATTGAAGAATTGGAATATGCGGTCAAAGAACTGGGACTCAAAGCGATTCAAATTCCTGCTTACGTTACCCGTGTCATCCCTGGCTTCGAGAAATATTCTTCAGAAGTACAAAGAGAAGCAACTTGGATTGATACCTTTGCCTTAGATAGTGCCTACGATTATGACCCTTTTTGGGCAAAGTGTGTAGAACTGAAAGTTGTCCCCACAACCCACGCTTCTGGTATGGGTTGGACTGCTCGCCGTTCAATTTCTAATTACCAATACAATCACATTGGACATTTTGCCTCAGCAGGTGGAGCGTTCTGCAAAGCACTCTTCTTTGGTGGTGTTACCCATCGCTTCCCTACCCTCAAGTTTGCTTTTCTAGAAGGTGGTTCGGCTTGGGGTGCTAGCCTCTATACTGATATTATTTGGCATTGGGAAACCCGTAACCCAGAGATTTTGCAAAACAACAATCCTGCTAATTTAGATCGCCAAGAATTGGCAGAACTCTTCCGCCGTTACGGTGGAGCAGAATTCCAAGGTCGTGCTGATCAATTTGGTAGTGGTTTAGGCTTCCACGGTCAATACCTCTCACCCGACGATCCTGGTGAAATCAATGAATTCGCTGCGGCTGGGATTACGAAAGCTCTTGATGTGCGCGATCGCTTCTTGAATCACTTCTACTTCGGAACAGAATCAGACGACACTCGCGTTGCTTATGCCTTCTATCAAAAGGCGAATCCATTTGGCGATCGCGTTAAGGCATTCCTCGGTTCCGATTCTGGTCACTGGGATGTACCGGATATTACAGCCGTTACATCCAACGCTTACAGCATGGTGGAACGCGGCATTCTCAGCGAAGAAGATTTGCGCTACTTCCTCTCTATCCATCCCTTGGAGTTGTACACCAGCCTCAATCGTGACTTCTTCAAAGGTACGGCAATTGAGAAAGAAGCAGAAGAATATTTGGCGAGTGTTGGTCGCTAGTTAGTCGCTAATAATTCTTCTTAGTATCAGGGTTTTGCAAATTTAAGGAGACTTTCTCATGACCATTGCATTGGAACGTCCCAAAAAGAAGACTCGCTCTGCAGAAATTCGCGAAAAATTGGGGTATGCAGTTATCGACACTGACGTGCATACTCAGGAGTTTGAACCTGCTTTTCTCGATTATTTAGAGCAGGTGGGTGGTTCTAAGATTGTTGATCTCTTCCGGGAGCATCTACCCGGAACAGGTTTGTTTCGCGGACATCAGCAAACTTTGGAAGAACGCCGTACTCATCGCACTATCCGCGCTCCTTTCTGGGGTCGTCCCACTAAGGATACCTTGAGTTTGGCCACTGTCAGCTTGCCAAAACTACTGCATGAGCGCTTGCAAGAAGCCGGGACAGACTTTGCTGTATTATACCCCAACCTGGCAACCTTGGCACCGCAAATCAAGAACGAAGAAATGCGGCGGGCTGTTTGTCGAGCAGCTAATCTTTACCATGCAGATATTTTCCGTGCTTATGGCGATCGCCTAGCTCCCGTTGCTACGATTCCCTTACACACACCAGAAGAAGGAATTGAGGAATTGGAATATGCGGTGAAAGAACTGGGATTAAAAGCTCTTCAAATTCCTGCTTACGTGACCCGCGTCATTCCTGCCTTTGAGAATTACCCCGACGAAGTGAAGCGAGAAGCAACCTGGATTGATACCTTCGCTTTGGATAGTGCCTACGATTACGATCCTTTCTGGGCAAAGTGCGTAGAACTGAAAGTTGTCCCTACTACCCACGCGGTTAGTATGGGTTGGACACAGCGGCGCTCGATTTCCAATTACCAATACAACCACATTGGTCATTTTGCTTCAGCAGCCGCAGCATTCTGCAAAGCCCTCTTCTTTGGTGGTGTTACCCATCGCTTCCCCACCCTGAAGTTTGCTTTTCTAGAAGGTGGTTCGGATTGGGGTGCTAGCCTCTATGCTGATATTATTTGGCACTGGGAAACCCGCAATCCGGATATTCTCCAGAATAATCATCCTGGTAACGTAAACCGGGAGGAATTGCGCGAACTGTTCGCTCGTTATGCTGGTCCAGAAGTCAAAGACCGCTTTGAGCAACTTGGTAGTGGTTTGGGCTTCCACGGAAAATACTTTGCACCTGAAGATCCTGGTGATCTCAATGAATTTGCTGCTGCTGGGATTACAAAAGCAGAAGATGTACGCGATCGCTTCTTGAATCATTTCTACTTCGGTACAGAATCAGACGACACTCGCGTTGCCTACGCCTTCTATCAAAAAGCGAATCCATTTGGCGACAGAGTCAAAGCATTCCTGGGTTCTGATTCCGGTCACTGGGATGTACCTGATATTACAGCTGTTGTGTCCAACGCTTACAGCATGGTCGAAAACGGGATTCTCAGCGAAGAAGACTTGCGCTACTTCCTATCTATCCATCCCTTGGAGTTGTACACCAGTCTCAATCGTGACTTCTTCAAAGGTACGGCAATTGAGACAGAAGCAGAAGAATATCTGGCGAGTGTTGGTCGCTAAGAGAACAAATTTATTTGATTTTACGAACGATTAGGGCTACTTGAGTTTAGGTGGGCATTGTCCACCTGACTCCTTCTTAGAATTTTGAATTTTGCCTTGATCAATTGTCTTGCATGCCCCCGCAAAAGTCACCTCATATTTGGAGTTTCGATTGATAGTTGCAATACTTCTTAATTAAGAAAAAAGCTATGGTTGCTGCAGTCAAACCTCAGTCTCTCAAAATGTTTCGCCGCTTTACGCTGCACTTAGTGCCAGGATTGTTAACCATAGCAACTTCGCTGACATTAGTCAGTTGTACGCAAGAAAACCAATCTTCTACTAACCAAGTATCAGACACTCAAACATCTAGAATTAAGACTAAAGCCCTCCGCATGGGGTATCAACAAGCTGGGGATTTGGTTAGGGTAACGAAAGTATTGGAAAAGCGTCTGGAACCTTTGGGTATTAAGGTGGAGTGGGCGCAATTTGCCCAAGGTCCACAGCTGATGGAAGCGATGAATGTCGGCAAAATAGATTTGGGTAATGTTGGGGAAACCCCTCCTATATTTGCCCAAGCGGCTGGCGCTCAAATCGCTTATGTTGTTGGTCGGCGAAGTGATGGTAGAAGGAGTGCGATCGCCGTCCCGCCAAATTCTCCCATCAAGACGCTCAAGGACATTAAGGGACAAAAAGTGGTCTTCCAAAAAGCTTCTGCATCTCACTATTTTATCCTCAGAGCTTTGGAACAAGTGGGTTTAAATAAGCGCGATATTCAAGTCCTGAGTATACCTAATGTAGATGCTAGTAGTGCATTTTTGGAAGGGAAAATTCCTGTTTGGGTGACAGGCGATCCCCATCTAGCTCGCGCTGAAAAATTGGGTAAGGCAAGGGTCATCAAGAATGCCGTAGGGCTTGATTCCCCTGGTGGATACTACATTGGGGCAAAGCAGTTTGCAATCAATAATCCGGAATTGCTGCGAATAGTCATTGAGGAGATTGATAAAATCGAGCGCTGGGCACAGACACATCCCAAAGAGACTGCAAAACTCATTGCACCGTATCAGAAACTACCGACCGATGTGATGGAGTTGTTCATCAGCCGTCGCGGCTATGGATTGAGAGCCATTTCCCCAGATTTAATCAAGGAGCAACAGCGGATTGCAGATTACTTTTATAAAAATGGCTTGCTTCCCAAACCTCTCAATGTTCGGGAAGCCATGCTGACGTCGGAACAATATGCAGCAATTACTCCACCAACAATCAGTCAAAAATAGCATTATGACACTACTGGGACTCAAGGATGGTGTAGAGCAATGTATTATATCATGTCCGAATGAACACTTATAAAAAACGAAGAACCTCACCCGCCTGCGGCACCCTCTCCTTAGTAAGGAGAGGGTTGGGGTGAGGTAACGCAGGAGTTATAAGTCATTAAGCGGACTTGCTATCACGCCATTTTCCCTTGATTGCTATAAAATACGGTAAGCCTATTGGTTTATGTATTTTGTAAGGAACAGCCGACTGTCTTGGTAAAAACGGGAAGTAAACATCGATTTGCTCAGACTTGAGCGATTTGTATAAGTTTTATGGAGCAGAATCAGCAACCGTGAGTACTCATCATTCAGAGCCAGCATCTACTCCCAGTTCTCACCTAGATTTGGAAGCGGACGTCCTCGTCATTGGAGGTGGACCCGCAGGTACTTGGGCAGCTTGGAGTGCGGCAACTCAAGGGGCGAAGGTCATCCTCGTAGATAAAGGCTATTGCGGAACCAGCGGAGCCACAGCTGCTGCTGGCACAACTGTTTGGTATATTTCAAAAGAAGCGAACCGCGAGGCGGAGTTGTCCAGACGAGAAACGTTAGGCGGGTTCCTCTCTGAACGCTACTGGATGAATCGCGTCTTGGATCAAACCAGGATTAACCTAAATCGGCTAGTTGAGTGGGGCTATCCCTTTTCCCACGATGACAATGGGGATGTTTATCTTCCTTCACTGCATCAAGGTGCAGAGTATATGCGCTTGATGCGAAAACAGGTGAAAAAGGCAGGGGTGAAAATCCTTGACCATAGCCCTGCACTGGAACTGCTGGTGGATATAGACGGTGCCGTGGCGGGAGCAAAGGGGATTTCTCGGCAAACGGATGAACTGTGGACAGTCCGAGCGGCAGCGGTGATTCTTGCTACTGGGGGTTGTGCTTTCCTCAGCAAAGCCTTGGGCTGCAATGTCCTCACAGGAGATGGGTATCTCATGGCTGCCGAGGTGGGTGCTCAATTATCGGGCATGGAGTTTTCCAATGCCTACGCCCTGACTCCCGCCTTTGCCTCCGTTACGAAGGGCGCGTATTACCGCTATGCCACTTTTACTTATGAAGATGGTACTGTCATTGAGGGTGATTGCACAGGTGCCAGCGCCGCAAGCGTCGATCGCCGAGTTATTGCGCGTACATTGCTGACCCAACCTGTTTACGCTTGTATCGATAAAGCCTCTGAAGAAGAAAAAAGTTGGATGCGAACAATTCAACATAACTTCTTCTTACCCTTTGAACGAGTTGGGATTGACCCCTTCACGCAACGATTCCCCGTCACACTACGTTTCGAGGGAACCGTGCGCGGCACAGGTGGATTGCGGATTGTTGATGAAACTTGCGCCACATCTGTTCCCGGTCTTTATGCGGTTGGAGATGCCGCAACGCGAGAACTCATCTGCGGTGGTGGATCGGGAGGTGGCAGTCCGAATGCGGCATGGGCGACTGCTTCTGGTTACTGGGCAGGCGAGGCAGCTGCTTCCTATGCTCGTCAATTAGGGGATAGGGTGAATCAGCGCTCAGTGCAGAGAATTGATGGCGCAGCGCTCCATCCTGACAGCAACACTACCTTTGACCCTATAGAAGTGATTCGAGCAGTGCAGGCAGAAGTGACTCCTTATAATCGCAACCTGTTCCGCACAGAACAAGGTCTGTCAGAATCACTTGATCGACTGCACGATTTGTGGAATGAAATTCGCAACACATCGTTTCTGTCAAACCAGCAAGCAATACAAGGTAGGGAAGCTGCATCAATGGTCGCAACAGCACGGTGGATGTACGCCACTGCTTTAGAACGCAAAGAATCTCGCGGGATGCACAAACACGAAAACTATCCGCAACTAGATGCCAAACAACATCATCGTTTGATCAGTGGTGGACTAGATCATGTTTGGGTCAAGCCTGAACAAGATATTTCAGTGAGGCAGTTAGTAAAACAATGATTGAACTGGTCAGTGAATCTCGTTGTATCAAGTGCAATATTTGTGTAACCGCTTGCCCAACCAACGTCTTTGACAAAGTACCCAATGCTCCCCCTAAAATCGCTCGTAAAAGTGATTGCCAAACCTGTTATCTTTGCGAACTGTATTGTCCGGTCGATGCTTTGTTTGTTGCCCCTCAGGCAGACGAATCAGTTGCGGTCGATGAGGAGATGTTAGTCCAGTCTGGATTGCTCGGAACCTATCGCCAAAAGTTGGGATGGGGACGAGGACGCACCCCAGCAGCCCAAGCAGAACAATCTGCCAAATTCTTCAAATATTCTCCGTAGCTATTTTTTGTCAGATGTCGCACCCATAAATTGCATTTTTTTAATTTTGGATCACACATTCTACCTTGGAGAGATAAACACATGAGTACTAAAAACTTTGACATTCAACCAGTTGCAGGACGCATCGGTGCAGAGATTGTAGGTGTTAACTTGAGTGCTAACCTCAACAATGACGTTATCAGTGAAATCCGCAAGGCTCTAGTTCAATACAAGGTAATCTTCTTCCGTAACCAGCAACTCGATGCTAATGGGCAGGTCGCTTTTGCTCGCCGATTTGGTGAAGTTACCACGGCTCACCCCACAGTACCATCGTTTCCAGGACACCCAGAAGTCCTTGACCTGAATTACGGTCGAACCGCTACCCGTGCAAACAACTGGCATACTGATGTTACATTTGTAGACCGCCCGCCACTCGGCTCTATTTTAAGGGCGCTTGTTATTCCGCCATCAGGAGGCGATACTATCTGGGCAAACACGGTGAGTGCATACCAAGATTTACCAAGGCATCTGCGTAATCTCGCTGATGAGCTTTGGGCTGTACATAGTAATGCCTATGACTATGCAGAAGCCGCAGTAGAACTTTCTGAAGAGACTAAGGCTTACCGGAAAGTCTTCACATCGACTGTATATGAAACTTTGCATCCAGTAGTGCGCGTCCATCCAGAATCTGGAGAGCGGGGACTATTCATTGGTGGTTTTGTTCGCCAGATTCGCGGACTATCAACGACTGAATCGGACGACATTCTGCGACTGTTGCAGTCATATGTGACACGTCCTGAAAACACCGTTCGTTGGCGTTGGCAAGTTGGTGACGTGGCATTCTGGGATAACCGCGCTACTCAACATTATGCAATTTACGATTACGGCGACCAACCCCGCCACGTTCAGCGAGTGACTATCGCTGGCGACCTCCCAGTTGGCATTGACGGTAAACATAGTGAGGCAATCAAGGGGAATTCTTCAGCATACATTCCAAGCTTGGTCACTGCTTAATACCGATTCAGACATACTACCAGGTAAAACAGTTCATTTAGTTAGCATTCGACATATCTCTAAAATAAAAGAATGAGTACGAAAAGACAACTGAGACTAGGTGCATTTTTAATGAGTTCTGGTCATCACGTGGCGGCGTGGCGACACCCAGATGCGCGAGCAGATGGTGGCCTGAACTTCCAGCATTTTAAGCAAATCGCGCAGACGGCAGAACGGGGAAAATTTGACATGATTTTCTTCGCTGATGGTGTGGCTGTGCGCGACCGTGGTAAAGGAACTGAAGCTTTGAGCCGCAACTCGGTCGTACACTTTGAACCTCTCACTTTATTATCAGCTCTGTCTGTGGTGACCGAGCGCATTGGATTGACGGCGACGGTATCAACTACATACAACGAACCTTTTCATCTCGCCCGCAAGTTTGCGTCGCTCGACTATCTGAGTGGTGGTCGCGCCGGATGGAATCTCGTGACCTCCGCGACCGTTGCCGAAGCGAAAAACTTCAGCCGTGAAAAGCACATGGAGCATACACTGCGCTATGAACGTGCCAAAGAGTTTGTGGATGTGGTGACAGCGCTTTGGGATAGTTGGGAAGATGATGCCTTTTTACGCGACAAGGAATCAGGGATTTACTTCGATCCTGACAAGCTGCACATTCCGAACCACAAAGGCGAGCATTTTTCGGTGCGCGGTCCGCTGAATGTAGCACGTCCAATCCAAGGGTATCCGGTTATCATTCAAGCCGGGTCTTCTGATGACGGGCAGGAACTTGCAGCACAGACAGCGGAGGTTATTTTTACTGCCCAGCAAACGCTTGCGGAAGCTCAGACTTTCTATGCGGGTGTGAAGGGAAAACTCGCTAAATACGGACGTTCTCCCGACCATCTTAAGATTATGCCCGGTGTGTTCCCGGTAATTGGCAGGACTGAGCAGGAAGCCAAGGACAAATACGAACAGCTTCAGGAATTGATCCATCCGCAGGTTGGATTGGGTCTACTCTCAGGGCTGGTAGGCGGAGTTGATCTATCCGGTTACCCACTAGACGGTCCGCTTCCAGAGCTACCAGAAACCGAACTTGCAAAAAGCCGCTTGAAGCTGGTGACCGACCTCGCCCGAAGAGAAAATTTAACTATTCGGGAGTTGTATTTAGCGATCGCTGGTGCGCGTGGACATCGAACGATATTGGGAACACCAGAACAGATTGCCGACCAACTTGAAGATTGGTTTGTCAACGGTGGGGCAGATGGGTTCAACATCATGCCGCCTTATTTACCAGGTGGTTTGGATGAGTTTGTAGAACTGGTGATTCCCGAACTACAGCGCCGGAGACTGTTCCGTACAGAGTATGAAGGTCGAACCCTACGCGAGAATCTTGGACTACCCCGTCCGGCAAACAAGTTTAGCACAGTTGCAGCTTCTCCTGAGCCAGCGACTGTTGGTGCATCTGCATGATTTTACCGAAAAATTGGGTTTAAAGCCCCGTCCTTATCTCGACTTTATCCATTTAGGCGGCGTAGCCCAAGGTATCGGTCAAGCGTTCCAACAAATCATATCAAGTCCGGCTAAATTGGCGATACCCCTACTTCGGTCTAAGCCATCTGTCGAGCCATCAATTGGGCAAACAGCCCTTGTTGAGAACCTAATTCCTCAAAACTTCCTTGTTGCACGACTCGACCTGCTTGAAGAACATATATGCGGTGAGCGTTCCGGATAGTGCTGAGGCGGTGGGCGATCGCTATCCGGGTAACTTGCAGCTTTTCCAAACTTTCACTGACAATCGCTTGGGTTCTGTTATCTAAAGCACTTGTCGCCTCATCGAATAACAAAATTCGGGGTTTCAATGCCAAAGCCCGAGCAATGAGGAGCCGTTGTCGTTGTCCCCCAGAAAGATTCCCACCTCCTTCACTAATCACAGTATGCATTTCCATTGGCATGGCTGCAACATCGTCAGCAAACCCAGACATCCGAGCTGCTTCCCAAGCTTCATCTAGTGTAATCTGAGCACCACCAGCGATATTGTCGAAAATGGAAGCTGCTGTCAGTTGACCACCCTGCAAGACGACACCCAACTGTCGGCGCACTGCGTCAACATCTAACCCAGACAAGTCTTGACCATCGTAGTAGATGGTACCAGCTTCTGGAGTTTCAAACCCCAGTAGTAATCGGAATATAGTCGATTTACCACTTCCAGAGCCTCCTACCAAAGCAATAAACTCCCCAGGCTGTGCAGAGATACTCACATCATCTAGCGTCAGCGGTCCATCATTCCGGTAACGGAAGGTAACATGATCCACAACAATTCTGCCTATAAGCTTGCCAGGATCAGCTTTACTAAGATCCACTTCCGGTACGGTTGCCAAAATTGGCTGGGTGCGTTTCCACTGAGGGATGACTTGCAAAACTTCAGTAACTGTATTGCTTAAGTCTGTGGTTCCCCTAATAAAGTTGCCAAAGGCTGTGTTGAAAGCTAAAAAAGTGCCAAGGGATAATCCGATACCTCCTGAAGTCTTAGCCTCCTCAAGCAGGCTGATGGTAAACCAGAAGAGTACTCCAGAAGTTAGTGTGGGCATCACTGTATTGAAAAGTGCAACAACATCTTCAACTTGCTGCGTGCTGAGTTCAAGCTTAATTTGCCGAGTGTAGTTTTTACTCCAAGAGGC
This sequence comes from Scytonema sp. PCC 10023, assembly GCF_963920835.1. Taxonomy (NCBI): domain Bacteria; kingdom Bacillati; phylum Cyanobacteriota; class Cyanophyceae; order Nostocales; family Scytonemataceae; genus Scytonema; species Scytonema sp. PCC 10023. The sequence continues at coordinate 66,746 of NZ_CAWUDP010000004.1, read as the reverse complement.
GAAGGCGCGATCCTCAGCGCCAGCAATATGCAGTTTAGAAATCCCATTGATTAACTGCACCGTTTGTCCAAAAATATTTCCCTGCAATTCCAGCAGTGGACGAACCTTACGGACGAGGAGTGTGCCAGAGAGTGTAGTGATAGCGATCGTTACTACAGCGACAGCAACAGCAACTAGAGCTAATTTGAAATTGTAGTAAAACAACTGCCCCAAGTAAAATAATGCAAAGAGACTGCTAATGAGATTTATCAGCGTCCTGCCACTGAGTTGACGACGGATCGTACTAATTGATGATACGCGGGACTGAAGGTCGCCTGTTGTGTACTGACGAAAAAAAGATACAGGTAGGTTCAGCAGCCGATCCCACACAGCAGCTTGAGTGGAAGCGTCACTAGCCGTTTCCATCCGCAGGATAGCAAACCCTTGAGTTAGCTGAAATAGAGCCGTCCCCAAAGCAGCAACCAGCAGCCCCAGCCCAACTTGCAGCAATAAGCCCCTGTCGCTATCTGGAATCGCGTTGTCCATCAGAATTGCAGTTGCTTGAGGTGTCACCATCCCTAGTAATGTCACGGCAATGCCTGTAATTAAAATGGCAAGCAGTTCCTTTCCACGTCCTTTAAGTGCAAACTGGACTAGATCCCAAGCTTTGAGTGCTTTATCGGGCAAAGACCGATAAAACATATAGGCAACTGGAGCTAGTGTTACAGCTATTTGCTCATCCACTTTCACGCGGGTCTGCTCAATGGGGTCAAACATTTCATAGGAAGTTGCAGAAACGCTCAACAGCGCCACTGGACGGTTATCCTCCTGAGTATAGGCTACCATTGGACCGGAATCTTTCTCCCACCAGTTGTCCCGTAACAGCACTCGCCGCATCCGGATGCGCGAAGCCCGCACAATTGCCTCTAGTGGTTCCTTGACCCGCTTGAGGTTTTCTGAACGAGCAGGAGGGCGAATTTTCACACCCATAGCCCTTCCCACTGCACCAGCAGCAACCAACAAAGGTGTACCTTCTAGGAAAAAGTCCCCGTCTTGGTAGTTCAGGGTCGATGCTAGTTCCCCTAGAGCTTCCGCTGTGACTTGACGATTGAGACGTTGGCGATCGCGCAACCGTTGTAGTTCTTCCTGCGCTTCTTGCTCATCCAACAGGTAAGTGTAGTGCAAAAGTTGAGTATGAAGCTGGGACAGCCCTGCAAGAATAGTATCTGAGTTGCGGATTTCTGAAGTGGCAAGAGTGACAAGCTGAACCCCCTCTACAGCTTCTAGCCAAATTCTGTCGTTCAGGGGAAAAGTTCCTGCTGTACTTGTCAGGGTGAGTTCCTCAAACCCCATCAAGCGAACAGTTCCTTGAGTCAGGTGTACCCAACAGACAACACCCGTTTCAGGCTGGAAAGTCTGACCATTGTTCAGAGAAAATCGTGCTTGTCCAGAAGCCCTCACCTGAATCGCTGGTGTGGCAAAGTGGGAGAGTGCAGTACCGAGTTGCTCAAGCCAACCTTCCAAAGCGGCGATCGCCCTAGCATCTGCATTGGCTACTAACTCACTGAAATATTCCTGATTTACTTGTAGCAATTCTGTCTCTCCCATCGGCACTGCCAAAATCAGGCGCTGCTGATTGCCAGACGCAGCAGCAGTTCCGAAAAGTGCCTCCCCCTGCTTAATACTGAATAGATAACGGCGAGTACCTTCTATAACACCATTTTTAACTGTGACGGCAAACAACGCCATAGAGCCAGACTGGATCACCCAAACCTTAAAAGGGTCATCCAGAAGTATTGGCTCATTGCCCTTAACTATATAAAGTTGCCCCTGCATTGTCGCTTTGCTCCAATTAAAAATTATTTTTTTGAATTTTGAATTTTGAATTTTTAGAGCGCTTCTCCTTCCGTGCGGATCAACCGCGAGTACACACCTTCAACTTGCCACAATTCTTGGTGAGTGCCTCGTTGTACCACCTTTCCGCGTTCCAAGACGATAATTTCATCACAGTCTCGAATCGTGCTTAATCGGTGTGCGACAATAATGCAAGTGCATCCGCGTCGCCGGAGATTCTCGTCAATGATTTTTTCCGTCTCTGCATCCAGGGCGCTGGTAGCTTCATCCATGATGAGTATAGAGGGGTTGTTCACAAAAGCACGAGCAATTTCCAGCCGTTGTCGCTGACCTCCACTTAAATTAGCAGCACCTTCTATCAGTTCTGCATCGAACCCCCCAGACATTGAGAGAACCACATCGGCGATCGCTGCATCTTCACAAGCCCGTATCAGGTTTTTGTCTGATATAGTGGCATCCCAGAGGGTCAAATTGTCCCTCACAGTTCCGCCAAACAGCAGAATATCTTGTTCCACCATTGCGACAGAGTTAGTAAGTAGCTGGTGGGCAATCTGCTCTCTAGGTTTACCATCAAATAGAATTTCTCCCGCCCAAGGTTCATAAAGCCCGCTGACGATTTTGGCAACAGTAGACTTACCAGAGCCGCTTCCACCTACCAACGCTACTCGCTGTCCGGGTTTAATTGAGAGATTAAAGTTTTCAATGAGGGGGGGGTCTAGGCGGCTATAGCCAAATGTGATGTTTCGCAACTCGACATAGCCCTGTAATCTTGGCAGAAGAGATGAGGAAGATGAGGAAGATGAGGAGGATGAGGGGGATGAGGGGGATGAGGAGGATGAGGAGGATGAGGAGGATGAGGAGGATGAGGGGGATGAGGAGAATGTTACTGTCCCATCTGCGCTGTTCCTCTTTTCTACTTGCGAATCTATCGGGTTGTCCAGCACATCATCCAGGCGAATCAAATTGCCTTCTAGTTCTTGGAGGGTAGTGCCAAAGTTGACGAGATTGTTCACAGGCTCTTGGAAGCTGTGCATCAGACCTTGAAAGGCTACGAGCATCCCGATGCTGAGGTGTCCATCCATCACCCGTAAACCGCCTACAATCAATAAGAGCATCGAAGAAAGGGCGGATAGGAGGGTAGGTAAAACTGAAAAAGTCTGATTTGTTACCCCTAGTTCCTGCTGGGAATTGATAGCCTTGGTGTAGTAACCTGACCACCGAGAAAAGAAATCCGACTCTAACCCAGATGCTTTAAGTGTTTCTATACTTTGAAGAGCGGCAATCGACGCGCCAGCAGCTTTACCATATTCTTGTATCAATCGTTGATTGGCGTCTACGCGTTGACGGGAAATCCACTGTAACGTTAAAACATTCACGGCAGCAAAGCTAACCACAATCAATGTCAGTACCCAGTCATATTGGCACATAACTAGGGCGTAAAAAATGACCATGACCGCATCGATGACAGTAGTCGCCAACTTTCCCGAAAGGACATCAGCAACTTCGTCGTTGAGACTGGTGCGGTTAGTAATTTCTCCGGCAAAGCGTTGAGCGTAAAAACCAACAGGTAAACGCAGGATGTGCCAGAGAAAACGGCTAGACATCCCGACAGCTAGCTTAGTTTTCAGGCGGCGTAGGTAGCGTAACCGCAGTAGCGTTAGCGACCCTTGGAGTACGGTTGCGATCGCCATTGCCAAAAGCAGTGGACGCAGCCAGTGCTGTCGTTGCTCAACCAAGATGTCGTCTACAAACACTTGGCTAAATACGGGTACCGCCAGCCCGACAACGGTTAAGAAAAAACCCGCAATTAAACAGTAAACTAAAGCACCAGCAGCGCCCTGTAGCCGTTCCCACAGCGCTGTTACCATACTGGGTTTGCGACCACCTTTGGTGAACTCGGTGCCTGGTTCCATGACCAGCACCACTCCAGTATACCCCTCGTCAAATTCTTGTTGGGATACAGTTCGCGGTCCTGTGCCGGGGTCATTGAGATAAACCCGTTCTTTGCCAAATCCCTCTACTACAAGGAAGTGGTTGAAGTTCCAGAAGACAATATACGGAGGGCGCAAATCTTGCAGTTGCTTCAGTTCCTTTTTAAAACCTTTCGCCTGAAGTCCGTAGCTTCTGGCAGCTTTCAGCACGTTAGAAGCCTTGCTGCCATCGCGGGATACTCCGCACTCTTGACGCAGTTCTGGCAGTGGCACAATCCGTTTGTAGTAACCCAGAATAATTCCCAAAGCAGCAGCACCACATTCAACTGCCTCCATTTGTAGGAGAGTGGGGGTTTTTACCCGCATACCTCGACTTTGCAGCAGTTTTTGCAAGTACTGCAAAGGATTAATAGGTGTTACTAAAGTCGGATTAGTTGATACCACTGACAGACCTCAAGATAGGTAAAACGAAGGTGATGGGAGCGCGTTCTTCCACCTTGACTCGAACAACAGTGGTAGTTCCAGAAGAGATTTTCAGTTGTGGTCCGGCGGAAGAAGACCACTTGTAGCCGCTGCGGGTCGTGGAATCTGGCTCTAGGTCAGCGAAGACTTGCATAACTCCCTCCTGCTTTTCACCCACCAAACCTGCGACCACTTCTGGATTACCCACCACACTAGCGGCTGCTTCTCTTGTAATTGGAAATGGTGAGACAGTCGTGATAGTTCCCACAATGCCGCCAAAGCGTTCCCGCTTGACGGTTTGGGGGGTAATTTGGATCGTCATACCCGGTTGAATTTTCTTACCCTCCGCAACCGGAAAATAAGTTATGCCAACCAGCTTCTTGGATGAATTCTCCTCATCTATGCTCCCCAAGCGGGTTCCCGCATTGATGACCTGTCCGGGAGTCACAGTGAGTTCTAGAACGCGTCCATTGTGTTGACTGATAATCTGGCTGTTATTGCCTAGTTGTTGTTCGAGTTTGGCAATCTCTCGCTTGACTTCTTGAATCTCGTTTTTCCGGGTCGTTAAAGTTTGTAGGTCTTGTTGAGCGAGATTGGCTTCCTTACTTTTCTGTTCTTGCAACTGAGCCTGGATGTTTTTGATTTCGTTCAGGTTCGAGAGGTATTGCTGTTGTGCATCTGCTTCCTTAACATCGAGTTGCTTGAGCTGAGATTCAGCTTCATCAATGTTTACGCGGGCATCGTCATATTGCTGCCGCGCCTGTAGCACAGTATCATCGGCAACCGCTCCCTGTTTGAATAGCATCTGGCGGTTGTCCAATCTCTTTTTATAAGTAGGGAGCAGCCCCCGGAGTGTTTGCAAGCGTTGTTGTAAGTTCTGACGCTCGCGCTGGATTGACACAAGCCCTTTCTCTCTCAAGATAGGTGTCAAATCCTGCACAATCTTTAGTCTTTGCTCAAGAGTCAAGCGTTGCTCTTGGATTGCTTTTCTGTCAAGTTGCTGACGCTGCACTTGGAGCGAGCTAGCGTTACGATCCTGCTCTTCTAGTTGGACTAGTTTGGCGCGTGCTAATTGTAACTGCTTGCGTAGATCAACCTGGTCAACTGTTGCCAGTACGTCTCCCTTCTTGACGACATCCCCAACATTGACATTCAGAGTCAGTAATTGCCCTGCGCTTTTTGAGTGCAGCGGTACAACTGTACGTGGATAAATCAGTGCCCCTCGACCTTCCACGGTGATGGGAATGCGTCCGTAAATACTCCAAACGATAGCAACTGCCACCAAGGAACCTAAGGCGGTTAGAGGTAACCAGCTTTTAGGACTGACCACCTGCATCAGCTGGTCTAGTCTTTCAGGAGAAGATAAACGCTCAATTGATTCTTTTCGGAATAGGCTGCGCTTTTGGTCTAACATTTACGCTCACGTTACTGATATGAAAATTGGGTTTCAAGTAATGAATATCAGGTGTGAGGTTTTATGCTAAACTCAATAACCTACACCTTATACCAAAACCTGTTTAGACTGTTTAGAACTTATTGGTTCTAAATTAAGACTTGACAACCTTGGGTTTTGGCTCATCGTCTAAAACCCCTCTCTCAAACATAAGGTTAAGATTGTGAAATGTATAAGCAGGTGAGACTCCATGCTTTTCAAAGATAGAAGCAATATCTTCAGCAGTTTTGCCACCCTTATGTATAACCTCACCTAACTCCTTTAAATAGGGTTCATGGCGAAATTTAAAAGTTTTGAATTTGGTTGAGAGTTGAAAACCATCAGTAAGGCTTTCGTACTTCAAGTCGCGACGGAAATTGATTAAATCATTCGGTCTAACTGTGAGAGGCATATTATCGGTTATCATCCTTTCAAGGAGAATCTTTAGATCATGAGCGTCGGAGAAAGTTCCTTCGTCATAAACTATGTAGCCCAATGGCCACCTGTCACTAGCATTGCAAGGACTGATGAGTTTAACACTCCGGTCAACCATGTTGAATAAAAATCCTGATACACAGGCAATTGTCCCTTGCTCAGGGAATTCGTTATCTTCCTCTCCTTTGTTGAGGTTTCGCTCTCTTGCTCGTCCGGCATTAGCTTTAATCTTGTTAGCTTCCTTATTTTGGAGTGCTAAGCTGACTAAAGTTAGCTCTTCAGCACTGAATTCTTCATGCACTTGATTCAGCATTTTTAGGGAGAGAATGGAAAAACGATTGAGCAAGCATCCCTTCTTCCTTGATAGTTTCAAAAGCGCTCGGATGCGAGCTGGATCTTTCAGGGGTTGAGCTGTAGTGGTTTGGGGAAAAATTCCCAGGACTTCGTGAAAATCACTACAGAATCTCTCGTAGTCTGGGTTGTCAAGTGGATCTGATGCCCAGTAGCAAAAGCCAGCACCTGCCGCAGGTCCAAGTATCTCTTTCATTAATTCAAGTACTTCATACCACAATTTTGCGTTTTCTTGGTTGTAAATAAAAATATCGCCCAAACGAGGTGCAGAGACACCACAGAACCAGCATCCTACAGAGCACCCCTTACTCAGTTCAAAACAAACAGGAGCATGTACTAGTGTATCTTGAAGCCACTTTTTAAACTGACTCCTAGTACGAGCAATCTGTCGCTCTCGCCACGCTTTAAAGCGTGGCTCACTAGAAGAAGAGGCAATAGACTGCATGAGTTCACATACTCTGCTTTCATCAAAAAATTCGTGCCATTGCCTCAAAGATGCAGAAATTGGAACTCGTTCACCAACTTCTTTAAGAAATTTTAGATCCCATAACGGTCTAATTTCTTCAGGATCCACTTTTAGACCGTAACGGGCGATAGTCTTGTATGGTTCTACAGCTACCTGATTTTGAAATTCCGGATCTGCAGTCCATCTCTCCATGAAACGTTTTATATGACTGACACAGACTGTTTCAATATTGTTTGGTTGTTCTAATTTCAATGTCTTATTTTTACAGGCTTGAATAACTTGAGTAATTAATCTATTTGCCAGTTCTGCACTAGAGTTTTGAATTGGTTTAGACATAAGAAAAACCCTTTATTTTCAATGATTTTTAAGCTAATTTACAATTATACGAAACTATAAATATGTAAATTTTTGTTTGATGTAAATACGAAAATAGTAACTATTGCTTAATTATCAAAGCAACCTGAGAACTAGTCTTAAAAAGACGGCAGGAGTAGGAAACTTATATAAACACCTGCCGATTTGAACAAAACTACTCTAATTGTGGTAGTAGATTACAAACGAAACTAATACGTTTTGGCGCTAATCTACCAACCTACTAAGAAGCTAGGAGTTACAACATGACCTCTTCCTCCTGCTACAGCTTCCAAGGCTTCTTCAGATAGTTCTTCAGAAACTTGGGGAGTTTTAGGAAGCGTTAGATAGAGAGTATCTGAAGTTTCTTCCATTACTCGAATTTTAAGATTTTCGGGAAGTTGTTGACCCAACTCTCTTTCATAAACTGCTTTAGTGTTCTCAATCAGTTCCTGCTTGAACGCTTCATCTTTCCAAGCTTTAGCAATTAGGTTCGATTCAAATTCATGTCTGCTTTGTGGTTGAGATGTTTGGTTGGACATATGAAAGGCTCCTTGAATTAAGCTTTACATTTAATAGTGTATGAAGTCTAAACTCTGGATACAATGCATTTTTTTCAGTTTAATAATCGCATTTTTTTTGCTGCAAATTATCCTGAGATGAAGTAAAAGAAATATTGTATAGTCCACTTTTGTAGCTGATACCTCCTTAGGACTGTGGTAACGCAAAAAAGGCTGCCAAAGCAGCCTTGAAATATAGGTAGTAAAAGCTGAATTTGTATAGTCCTAAGCAGTCAGCCTACTGGGTGTATATTTGCATGCATCGGGATGCTAAGAAATGACCACGCCCCGCGATAGAGTGCAGGCGGCAACAGCCTCGCCCACTGCCGCAATCATCAGACTTTTTTCACAACTCTACAATTTACGCTACCGTAAAAGTGGTTACATCACTTGATATCACAACATGATCGCAAAAAAGTGAATATGGAACGTGAGGCAGTCACAATCCGGTTTCCTATTGCTCTGCTAAAACAAGCAAAACAGCTTAAAGATGGCGGGGAGTCATTCAATGAGCTTGTGGTTGAAGCAGTGGAACGAGAGGTCAAACGACGACAGGCTATTGCTACCCATCAGAGTATCTTAAAAAGACGTGCCCAAATCAAGGCTAGAACTGGCGTACACCCAAATGCTAATGCTCTAATTCGTAGCCTTAGAGAAGGGGATAGGGGATTTTTTCAGTAAATTTGGCAAACAGGTGGCAGAAATGACCGCTGTGGCGATCGCCTACTGCCGCCTTTGATTCACGACTTTGTAAATCTGCACATTTGGTGCTTGACAATCCAGAGAAATTCAACTGACTCTTAAGCGTCTCTGCATCCAATCAAATCTAGTTCCAGCCAGCGCCAGACTATCTAAAACACTGACATCCAGTTCATCCTCATATTCAACATTTTCATCCAATGGCTGACCTTTGCTATAAACCCGCCTACCATAACCAAGGCTGCTGAGCATTCCTTGCAATCTATGTGAAAGCAAAGTTGCAATCACTCGATAAAAGCGGGATGCAAAACCGACATCCTGCAGCAATTTTGCTGCTAATTGCTGTCGGGAAATCGACAACACAAATGAGTCTTCAAGGGTTTTGACCGTTGCAGAGGGTAAACGACCATCGATAAAAGGTGTTTCTCCCACGATTTCGCCTTTGGATAATCTCGCTATCTCGAAACCAGAAAATTCATCACCTTCTATAGCTGCAAAAGCACGAGTTAAGGGATTGCGCGAGTCACCAGAAACAGACAAAGACATTGTTCCACCAAGTAGAATATACAGCGCATCCACAACTCCTCCTTCATGGATGAGTACGGTGTTAGCAGGAAGTCTTTGCTGAGTTCCACAAGCCATGATCCAATCGATGTCACTGTCATGCAATTCGCTCAAAATAAACAGTACGTCCTTTAGGGATTGACTTTGAGCAATGTTGCTACGACCAAACCGATTGATGATGCTTTGCAGTCTGTCTGAAAATAGAATAGCGATCGCCCGATAAAAGCGTGAAGCAAAACCCACATCCTGCTGTAATTTTGCTGCCAAATGCTGCTGGGGAATTGACATCACCAGCGACTTTTCAGTAGCCTTAACCGTAGTAGCAGACGGACGGACACCCACAAACGGGATTTCTCCCACAACCTCACCACTGGATAACCTAGCAATCTCCCGTCCTGAACTTTCCCCACCCTCTATGGCTGCAAAAGCACGAGCCAGAGGATTGTTGTCAGTACCAGAGACGGTAACTGTTAAATTTCCATCCAGTAGGATGTGCAGGCTATCGGCAGCTTTTCCTGGGTGAACGAGTACACTACCAGCAGCTATTTCTCGCCGACGCCCCGTAGCAATCATCCAATCGATGTCACTGTTACTCAATTCTTGTAGTAGAACTTCTGTCATAACTCATACCTCAAACAGGATGCGTGAATTTTGAACCACAGATGGACGCGGATAATTGTCTGTTCTATCCGCGTATATCGGAAGTTTTTATTTTTGATTGCTATATACAGATAGTAGGGTAGGCATTCCTAGTCCTATCAAGGTGGATAAAAACTTCATTCAGGAAATCAATAGCTCTGTCTCCTCTTACCTCGGTGTACTCTGCGCCTCTGCGGTTAAATAAATTACTTTTAAACCGCAGAGACGCTGAGAGCGCAGAGAAAAAAGATGAGGAATTGCCGCTTGAATCAAAATTTTATGAGCCACTTTGACAGGGCTAGGTAGGCAATGCCTACCTACGCCTCCTTAATAAGGGGGGTTGGAGGGAGCGGATTTGTTTCAAAGAACATAGCTGTCTGCACTTGATTTATGGTCTTTTGGATACGTGAGTTCGCCTCAAGAGAAGCCAATTCTTCCAATGTCAAATAGGTCAGTGCCATCAACATAAAGGTTTGACCATTAACGGTTTTTAACTTATCTGCATACTCAGCATCAAAGCGCTGCAAATTTTCGGCGGCAGCTTTCACTAACGCCTGTAGAATCTTAAAAGCCCCATCGGAAAGTGGGGGCTGACCGAGGTAGTTTTCCAGCCTACCTCCTTTGCGGTAATTTGGAAACGATTCCAACCCCACAAAGCGCAAAAACCAATCTGCTCGATAGTGTCCTGTAGCCGCTACAATACCCCTGTAGTCGGCAATAAGTTCGTCGAGCATGTTGTTTCGCATTGAGTTAAACAAGCGACGTGTGAAGTAGTGGGTACATTCATGTTCCAGCCGAATTATCAGGGATAAGCGTCGCCATTCGGGTTCCTCTAGTCCCACGTCCTTGGCGGAAACGTTGCTATAGGGACCGTCACTTAAAATAATGAACCGATCCTGATAGAGTTCTTTTTGCGGTATAATCCGCTTAAACTCTGCTGCCCAACTACTTTCGGAACAATTGCCAGGATTTTGAGCTTCCCATTGTTGCCGATAAGAGCGAATCCTGTCCCAGTTGTTGTACCCGGTGACTATACAGGCTCCCATAGAAGCGGGAACTGGTAGTGGTTCATTGCGCATAGTCAGCGCTTGTATCAGAGAAACAAAGTCCTCTCGATTTGGGGCAACCAAAACCGGGATGGCTCCTGCTAGGCTTTGATGTATGATCAGCTGGAATTTCTCAGGTTGCTTCAAAACCAAACCAGTCGCCTCTGGTATGCCATCCACTGGAACACCCTTACGGGTAGCAGCGCGATATCCCTCAGTTTGGCTGATACCTTCGAGTATGGGAAACCGGAACTGCACAAGCCGTTGCTTGAGTGCTTCAAATGCTCCGTCAATTGCTGCAACAGCGTACTCCTCCCAGGCTACCACATGGGCTTCAGGTGCAAGTGGAAATTTGACGGGATGGGTGAACGTGTTGCGATGAAAGACGTTTTGATTGTAAGCCAGTAGTTCCTCTACCTCTTTTGCGCTGGCTGCGAAACTGGCAAGGACATCAGCGCGAAATGATTCTTGAGCAAGCATAGGTGGTAAGGGGACAAGGGGACAAGGGGATTATAAAGTTCTCACTTCTGACTCCTCACTAGTACGTTACGGCGGAAATAAAGCTACCCTTCGGGTTCACCAGTCGCCTACGGAGGGAAACCCTCCTGCAGCGCTGGTTCACCATTCCAAATCAACGAAAAGCTTACATCATAAGCTTTTTGACTTTTGACTTTTGACTTTTGACTTCCGCGCAGCGGTGCTAGGGATTTCCAACAAATTAATTATCCAATCTTGTGGGATGGGCATCCTTGCCCACCCAGTTTCTAGGACAGGCACCAATCCATTGGTGTCAACTTAAGGTTCAACCCTTTATCCCACGTTGGTTTTACCCCACCCCTTAATCCCCTCCCCTTGCCAAGGGGAGGGGCGGTTTTGGCGCAAGACAAAACCGGGGTGGGGTGAAGCGAGAATTGTGAGCAAGTATAAGGGCATGATGTAAGGTAATGACAAGGTTCTTGCCTTAGACACGTATGGCACCAATCCCATCCCACAAGAAAAGTTGGGTATTTTTTAATTTGGAACTCCCCTACTGACATACGACTAATCCACAAATCTCGTCAACAATCCCTTTCACAGTCTGACTTATGGGATGCTGGGAGTAGCGTAGACAGAAGATACCTTTGCTGGCTAGTTGCACCATCTCTTCAGACAAAGGTAAAATACCAGCTACAGGGACGTTGTAGGTTGTCTCCACTTGTTGCCGTAAGTCTGCAAAATCGAAGGCTGATAGCACCTTATTAACCACTAGCAGCATTTTGGGCACCTTCAGCTTTCGAGCCACATCCACTGTCACCGCAGTACCTTGGAAGTCTTGGTGATCTGGACGCAGAATGACGATTAAAACATGAGATATCCCGATGGAAAGTAAAGTTTCTTCATTAAGACCAGGGTGAGTATCAATTAACAGATAGTCTAAGTTCAGACAGCGGATGAGTTCTTGAAAGCCATCGTTGAGCCGGACTACGTCATACCCCTCACGCAGAACCCTGGCGATTTCACTAGCCTTAATACTTGAGGGAATCAGGTAAAGACTACCCTTTACCATACTTGTCTCCCCCTGTGCCATGAGAATAGGACTCACGTCGTAGGCAGTGTCTTTAATATCACAGCGTCCCCACAGGTAATCATTGAGGGAGTAGTTCATGTTTTCCTCATTGAGACCGAAAAGAACGTGAACTCCTGGGGACTGAATGTCAGTATCAACAATACCTACCCGTTGTCCCTGACGCACCATAGTAGCAGCAACGTTAGCAATCAAGTTTGATTTGCCAGTACCACCACGGAAAGAGTGAACAGCTACAATTTGTGCCATAATTTACCTCTAGTTATTTGTTAGTTGTTAGTTGTTAATTGTTGGGTGTTACTCGTTTCCAAGTCTAAGATTACCTATTAAATAACCGCCAAGACGCCAAGAACGCCAAGAAAGAACAAGATAGGTAATCTTACACGCAGTCAGGGGAGTAGTTGTTAGTTGTCCAAAAGTACCGCTAACCACTAGCGACTAACTCCTCATCTCCGGGAAATGTCAATTTTAACCAGCACGCGTCGCTAAACAGAGGTAGCAAAACTCGTCCGCTGGATAGTTTCAAGTCAAACTGCATATTCTTGTTTCCACTCTCAACTTCTACAAATGCAGGTAGACTCTTCGAGTCTCCGCTGAAATTGCTACTGTGTGCCCACACTCTCAGTTCTTCTTCCCGTTTGGTTGGTAAGCGGAAGATGGCATAACGCAGCATCTTTAGAGATGGAATTTCGACACTAGCAGCTTGGTGGTGTTGCTCACCTTCAGCATATCCCAGCCGTACCTCTGCCATTTTTGGTTGTCCGCCAGCAGTGATTGTGAAGACGGATCGCCCTCCCAAGTGTTGCTCCTCTCGCAACTCTACGACCACGCGGGAAGCAAAGGCTCCATAGCGCTTCATGACAAGGGTTGCTCCTAAAGATAGCAAGGCGATACACAATGCGCTGATACGTGCCACAGGATTTGACCAGATGAACAAACCGTGGACGAATAAAATGGCTAAAAAGAGGCTGTAGATACCAACGCTGAAAAACGGATGGTTAAGGATTTCCAGGACGACTCCCGGTACCAACTCGCCCTTGCGTCGGCTGGAAAGCAACAGTAAAACCGGGAAAATACCACCAACCAAGGAGTTACCCAGGACACCAGCAAAGGCAAGTATACCAGTAAACGATTGTACACCAGTAAGAAAAAGCCACTCAGTCAGCAGGAAGACTAGCACTAACGGGCTGATGGATAGGAGGAAGCGACGTTGATTGAGCAGAGTTGCCCAGAACCGTCGTGCCATTGTTGGCATATTGACATTATCAACAGTAGCATTGGTGACATCTGCCTTCAACCTTCCTTCGTAGGCTATGAGCATTGGTGAAGTGACTTGTAGACACACACTATCTTGGTTTGCCGAACGTACCTCTAAAGTTAGGTGAATGTCCCACTTGCGGAGGTCTGGAAACTGCTCTAGTACCTCTTTTATCTCCCAATGCTGAGTCACTGTTATCTCTGCATGACGGATTTTGCCGTTCGATTGGACATCTAGGCGAAACCTTGGCGCTTGTTCTTCCAGTCCGAGGTAGGTTAAACCAATATGGGGAACACGACTGCGATCGCCACAGGGGTGCAATATCAATGTTCCCTGCTTGCGAGGCAACATCAAGACGGGTTGAGGTCGCACAGGGAACCACTCCCGCGCTAGGTTGAGCAAGAGGCTCGAACTACGCAGCCAAGCCATTCCCAAGAGGAGGGTGACTAAAACTGCCCCCAAGACTGAGACGATGGAACCGACTTGAAGCGCCAGTGGCTCCAAGGCAGTGCCTGATTGTCCAGCTAGCAGCTGCGGCGAAATAGCTCCGTTGACTGCCAACACCCAGATGCAAAAAAGAACAGTTAAAAAAGCAGTTCCCGCTACGCTACCCCAAATCAGTGATGAGGCGCTCGGGTCGCGAGGAAGTATGACCTTAGCACATTCTCCCACATAAACATGCCCGAAGTAAAGCATGAGGCTAACACCAAGTACCTGCTGTAGCATCCAGGGTTGGAAAGGATGACCATTGAGGAAAGGCAAGTTTACATAAAAAAGATTGTCCAGTTGCACATGACCCAAGGCAAGAATTGAGAGGATCAGGAGCAAACTCACGTTGATTGCTGCAAGCAATACCATCACGGCAACGGTAAAATTCAGGGATTGACGCGACAGCAAGTACAACCCAGCGAAGAAAAGCAACACCGCCCATAGTGCTGGGCTTATGTGGGTGAAGTTTGCCAGAGTCGTTGACAAACCGATGTAACAAGCTAAGGCTATGAGAAAAACACGGATGCCAACGGCTATCGAAAGTATAAAAGAACCAGTATTTCCTAAATAATTGGATACTAATTGTTTGATAAAAGGATTACCGTAACGAAAGTCACCGCTGCGACCAACAGCCTCAGCCATACAAGCCATAGTCAGTATGTTGATAGTGCCAATGATGACCAAAAAACCAACAGTAGGCAGCGGACCAATATTAGCTACAGCAATGGGCAAGGCTAAGAAGGCTTGGGGCAAACCCAAAGCAACTGTTATCAAGGAGGCGAGCCAGAAGGGTGGCAAGGACTCTAGCCGTTGGGCGATCGCAGATAAATTCCAGCGCAACTGTTCGGTTAACGGCAGCGTGGATGCAAACATTTTTACTAATTGTCTTTTGTACAGGCGGGAGTAAACCACCTGTACCGCTTTCTCATCCAAACCCAAAGCTGCCCGGATATTAGGCACTGCTTGATATGTGAAAGTGTACTTCTCGCCCAAAGCGTGGGCAACAGCGGCTTTCAATCTGGTATTTTCCGGCACTAAGGGTGTCCATTGAAGGGCATAGCGTTCCAGGTGCTGGATGGTGGGGTGGAGTGGAGGCGCATTTCCTAAGGCAAAGGCTTCCAAGAAAGCAAGGTCGCGCTCGGATGCAGCTTGATCCGTGAGGCAAAATTCCACGCGCGATCGCGCCACTATCTGCGCTGTCCGGCTCTCAATCAAAAATAGTAAAGTATTTGCTCGTCTGGCTGGAAAACCTGCCAGCACCTCCTCACGCGAGATGAGTTCGTCGTCGTCAAATGTCATATTTATCACCTCCTGATTGTGAAATTAAAGTTTTTAGGACTTACGCGGCGGCTACCTGGTTAGCGCTTGCCACTTCTTTGTTTAGTCTTGTTGTGTGCTAGATAACAAATCCAGCAAAGTTCCATAATAAATAAGGATCAGAACTACTATGGCTCTTGCTGCCATCTCCAGATTAGACATTTGTTTAGTAACAACAGCCTTAGCTTGTGTCAGTCTTGGGGTAGTTAAAATCATAATTATTCTGTTTGTGAGTATTTGATAGAGACAGCGCCGTTAAGTAAATTTCCTCTTCATTACTGTTAGGCTTTGATGATTGCTGTAGACTGTAGAATTTGCCAAGAAATTTTCTCATACACATTTTTGTTAATTTGTCTAGTGAATTTCTGGTTTTATGGAGCAATCTTTCGTGACCGCTCCTTGATGGATTGCACCTTGCTATGCAATCGCTGGAAGTACTCCGTCTCAGTCTCGCCTGAGCTTACCGTTTGCTGTTTAAGTTTTTGTATCTTTTTTTGTAACTGTTTAAAGTGTTCATTTTCCGTAATTTCCGCCACTTGGGTGACTCTTTTAGTTTCGTCAATCTCGATTCGCAGAGCAGTTACCTGCTGTTTCAGGTTCTGCTCTCTAGTCTTAACCTCACGAGCCATGTGTAGAAAGACACGCACCAACCGCCCCATGTCGTCATAAGTGTGAGACACTTCAGTTAACGGCTGAGAATTGAAATCCCCCCGCTCCAGTGCTTGGGCTGCGGCGGTGAGGGCGCGAATTGGTCGGGAAATGCTCCGGGCTAAGAGCAGTGCTATGATTGCCGTGATTCCCCCCACTAACAACACGCTACTGCCGTTTAGCCAGATCAGGCGATTCAAGGGAACGTCAAACTGTGTTTTGGGTTGGCTAACCCCCAACACCCAAGGTTGCTCTTTCAAGGGTGCAAAGCCAACTATCCGGGGTATCTGCTCCATCCCAAAGCGATAGCTGGTGTGTCCCGGCTCTTCTGCTGTGACCATCACCTTCAACTCCCGAATGTTCAAGCTCTTAATCTCATCAACACCGTAACGTCTGTCGGTCAGCACATGCTTTAGGGTTTTTAGCGGCAAGGGGTAGAGACTATGGTAGAGGAGGGATTGATCCGGATGGCTAATGATTACCCCATGTTGGTCAACGAGGAAGGCGTAGCTCTCTTCTCCTACTGGCAATGCATTAACGATCGCCCAGATATCTTCTCCCCTGATCTTGAGTACCGTCACTCCCACAATCTCGCCATTGTCAGAACGCACGGAGTTGGAGAGGAAAAGCCCTGGTCGTTTAGTAGTTTGACCCACCAAAATGCTAGAAATGTAAGAATTTCCCTGGATGCTGGAGCGGAAATATTCGCGGAAGGCGTAGTTTTGACCAACGAATTTTGGATCGGTAGAAGCGAGACATTCACCCTGTCTGTTTATGAGAAAGACAGCATCAAAGTCTGGGTTAGAGCGGAAGACGTTCAAGAGCGTCTGTTGTAGGTGGGGGCGCAAGGCATCTCGCTTTGCAGGTGTGGTAGAAGTTAGGAAACTTACGACATTGCGATCGCTGCTCACTTGAACCAAAACGCGCTGGATGTCGATAATGAGCTGGTCAAGCCGACTAGCGGTACTGGTGGCTGACAACTCCAATTTGCGGTATTCGCTCGCCTCCACACTTTCTAAGCTGTGTCGCAGATTGTAGCAGGCGGTGAAGCTCATCGGTACGATTGCAGCACAGAGCAATGCTGCCGAAATTTTGGCGGCGATCGACCAGGCTGGGGGGTAAAGTAACCGATGTAAGCGCTTCATTTGGGTGTAAAATTTTTTTAACAGAATTGGATTAATAAGCTGGTTCAACCCCAGAGGGTGGCAGTAATTTCTGCCATATCCAGGGCTTGTTTCGCCTTAATCAGAACCCTCAAAAAAGCTTGTTGATTCTGCCAAGCAGAGCGAGGTAAAAGGGGAGACGGAAAACCCAATTGACCTTCAGAGACACTTTTCGACCACTCTTGATGCTCGGTGTTCTCAGAATCGACTGAGTTGTTCTCTGGAACTGAGAATTCACCAGTTGTTTCATTCACAGTATTCATCTCGCTAGGGAGTAAGTGTATTCAGGTTCTTCTTGCCAACTGTTTGACCACTGAATGCGGTCAGCAGTAAAATGAAGTGGATCGTCGAGAGCCCAAGGAGCGTCAAGTGGCTCCTCAATCAAGGCAAACTCACCGTTATCAAAGGGAAGCCCTTGCGCCCGTACTTTAGGGTAGACACGCTCTCGTATCCCGCGCTTCGCCTGCTGTAATGCTCGGTGGTGGCAGTAAGGATTGTTACCTCTGCGATTGAAGAATACGTGAGCCGTCCAAGTGCAGCCCCCACGGCACAACTCAGCAAACTTGCAAGTCTTGCAGAATCCCCACAAATGTTCCGTCCCTTGGGGAGTATCGGCACCGAGGTTAAACCGCAGCTCTTCTGTTTGTTCAATAATTTCGCGCAGAGAGCGGTCTCTGATGTTACCACCAGTGTATGCTGCCGTGGGTAATGAAGGACAGCCTTTAATTGCACCGTCTGCTTCAAGACCGAGTGTAGACAGTCCGGCACCGCAACCTTGCCAAAATCCCCATTCATTGCCTCCCCCACGCAGCAGCCGTTCATAAGGACCGTAGTAACCGATGTTATTACCAGCACGTACCTTGACTCCTTCACGGTTGGCTCGCTGGGTAACACGAGCCAGCATGGGGTAGATATCTAATAGTTCGGACGGCTGGAGCAGGATGTCTGCGTTGTCTGCTGCGTTTCCCATCGGAACAGTCAGTTGGATTTGCCATGCACAGGCACCTGCATCACGGATATGCTCGTAGATGAGCGGAAATTCTGGAGCAGACAGTCGGTTGATCTGGGTGTTGCAGCCGAACGGAATGCCAACCTCCTTGAGGTAGCCCATAGTTCTCAATCCGGACTTCCAAGAGCCTTTTCGACCACGAAGGTGGTCATGAGTCGCCTCCATTCCATCCGTTGAGACGGAAACCATAGCAATTCCGGCTTCCTTCATCCGGCGTGCCATGTCCAGTGATATGCCATAGCCCCCGGTAGTCATGCCGCAGAGCATACCTGCTTGGGTGATGGCACGAGCAATTTCCAGCCAATCGGGACGCAAAAATGCTTCTCCCCCAATGAGAGTCACTTCCTTGATGCCAACTTCGGCTAACTGTCGGACAAGGTCAAGCGCTTCTTCTGTTGAGAGTTCTTTAGTACGAGCTTGCCCTGCCCTTGAACCGCAGTGGCTGCAAGCGAGGTTGCACTTGAGCGTAATTTCCCAAACAGCATAACTGATTCGTTGGTACTCTTTAGACATTGTTTCACCCTGCTCAAAAGGTTTTAAAGTCTTGGTGTGCCGTACACAGGAGTTGGCCATTTCGGTGGCCAGCCTGGTAGTGGCCGAATAGACCCACCGCTAACTGCTGTTAGTTCTGCGTCGCTGAGTTCTTCATTAGAGGACTGTGAGATTTGAGTCATGGCGGCTTCCCATTCTTGGGGGGTAAAGTTATAGCCAGCAGCTAGTACAATTTCTCGGCGTTCATCATCACTGGCAGCACTTTGGTATTGAGTTTTGAATGCTTCATCGGTAACAATCCTGTCGTAAAAGGCTCTTGCGCTTTCAATAGACATACATTCCTCCTGTGAGATTTAAGTGGTGTAAGTTGAAACCTGATGTACAACCGTTATTAGACCAGAGGCAAGTTATACTTTTGGCCAAGTAAGGTTGGGCGGTAGACCGTACACAGGAAAAAATATCCTTCCACCAGCGATCGCCTCTAGTTGAGCATCGTTGAGTTCTGTGTTAGCTTCAGCAGAGTCTAAAACAGGTGCGGTAGCAGTTTCCCATTCTTCTGGGGTGAAATCGTATCCTGCCGCTTGTATGATTGCTGTGCGTTCTTCACTGGCAGTATTCTGGAGTTGAGTTCGGAATGCTTGATCTGTAGTTACTCTTTGATAAAAGGCGTTTGCGCTTTCAATGGACATATACCTTACCTCCTGTTGATATATAGCAGCTTATGTGAAGCTACCTGTGACTACAATGCACAATATTTAGGACAGACTCGCTATTTCTTCGCCACTGATTCCGTCAGCAATCATCTCCCTATCTCTTTTATTCGTTTTGGTCGTCTTACAATGTAGTAAATTAAAGCACCAAAACCGTTAGTGAAGAGAATGGTGATAATCCAAGCAATTTTGTGGCTTCCCATATTGGGTTCTTTGGTAACACAGTCGATGAACACCCAAATCCAAAATAGTGTAGCCAACAACAGAAATATTAACAATGTAGATAAGCTTGCAGACATTCCTAAATGGTTGCTGAGAATCAAGCTGATTAAAACAAAAAACACAATTCCCAAAATGCCGTAACCAAGCATATTTATCTGTCGTCTATTCATCGGTTTTCGTCCTCTTTATTTTCATCGAATTGATGTTTAAGATTGCAGGGATTTTAGCTTGAGTTTTGGCAGACCGTAGTGCTTAGACGTTTGAAAAGTTTTCACAAATAGCTTGTTCATTCGAGCCTACCAATTAGACATTAAGGCTCCCACAGCAACACAGAAGGAAGCGATTCTGGATACGCTAGCCTCAGTAGTTCATAACCGATTCCTGCTGTGCCTTGAAAGAAACCAGGGTTGTAAACATCTCCGGGAAGTTCGGGAAACAAATAAAAAGCACCGACTTGCTTTGCTCTTGCTACAACCCATGCCGCTTGTTTTTGGACAGTATTCCAAAGTTCCGAACTCAACAGCTTAGACGCTCCTACCAATAGCACCTCCATTCTGCCAAAGTTACCGCAACAGAGGTGATCCAAATTCTGCAAACCAAACTGCTGAGTGGTGTTTAATGCCACTGCAATTTCTTGCCGGATTTCTGGAGTATCAAGAATGGATAGACCACCTAAACGACCTAAACCGATGCCAGGAGCACCATGACACCAACTGGTCATAAACGAAGGCTTATCCTGCCTCACGTCTTGCCAATTTCCGATGCTGGGAGAAAATACACTGCGTTCGTAGGCGATCGCTTCCTCTGCTGCCTCCAGAAAAACTGTTTCTTGGGTGATTTTGTACAATCGTAGTAAAGCGTAAGCAATACCCGCTGCACCGTGAGAAAATCCTGTCGCTAACTTGCCTTGTAGGGTTGCCCAAGCTCTAAATCCGGAATCGCTCTTAGTGCGATTAGTTAGTAGGTAATAACCACAGGCGGTAGCTTGCTCCAGAATGGCTGGATTTGCAGTCGCTTGGTGCAAACTTAGTAATCCTAGGATTGCTCCTGCTGCCCCAGCTATTATGTCAAATTGGCGATCGCTGGCAATACTTTCTGGAGTGATGAGAGAGGC
Organism: Scytonema sp. PCC 10023; assembly: GCF_963920835.1. Lineage (NCBI taxonomy): Bacteria > Bacillati > Cyanobacteriota > Cyanophyceae > Nostocales > Scytonemataceae > Scytonema > Scytonema sp. PCC 10023. Next base: position 45,991 of record NZ_CAWUDP010000004.1, on the reverse strand, counting down.
GGCAAGACGTGCAGTATTTAGAAGTTCCGGTTCATCCAGAAATTGGCTGACTCGTACCAAGGTGTAAACAATAGATCCTAATCCACTCGCTCCACCGATACTCATTTGCTTGGTCATTCTAGATTGAGCGAGCGCGTCTGTGTCTTGCAAGGTTTTTTTGAGGTCTTGCAAAGCACTGAATGCTAAATCTCGAAATTCCAAGTCCCCAGTAATTTTTGCCAATGCCGCTAAAAATAAAGCGACTCCGCAAACACCGTCGTACAAGCCATACTCTAATGGCTGGAGTTGCATCCGCTCTGCCTCGGCGAGGTATCCTATACCAATCCAGGTCGCACTACCGTTGGCAGAATGAATTGCTCGTTTTTGCAGTTCTTTGGCAATCTCGACTGCTTCGTATACCAAGTGTGTTTGACTTAAGGAAGCCGTTGTCTTCAGATCCAGACTAGTACTAGCGCACTCAGCAGATGCGGCACTGGTCATTCCATGAGCAACTCGCGAGTAGAAAGAACCGCGAATCATAGCAATCTGTTGAGCTAGATCTGCATCATTTAGCTGCCGTATACGAGAAATCACTTGGTCATAACTAGGTTCTTTAAAATATCCCTCAATTATTAGGTCAGGATTGATTGTCAAAGCATTACTGCTTGAGTCAGCCACGAAGTAAGGAATATCCATTTGTTCCAAGGCTTGTAACTCTGCTGACAGAAGTGACCAGATGAGAGGTTTTGTATCAGCCTTCAAAAATGCCCGACTTAAAACGTCTAGTTGACTACTGCGGTCTACACCATACCGCAGGAATTTTGGGTTCAAGGCTTTATCCAAAACATCAGCGTAGACTTGGCTAGGGCGAAACAAAAACCGTACTCTTTGATGAGCTAGGACTGCTAAAGGACTATTCGTTCCCAGAAGTGCTTCTCGTCGTTCTGAGAAGAACTGATACATCTGCCGAAAACCATCTACGATTTCATTAACGTAATCGTTTGGTGATAAGGTAATGCCATAGAGGAAAGGTGTATTGGCTTGAGATGGCATCATGCCAAACTCATACTCCAGTGCCATAGCGTCAGTGTTGATATTCTGCCAATTTTGGCTTTTAACAGGGATTTCCTGCTCGCCAACTCCCCCCAAACCACTAATGTCTTCAGCCTTTCCTCCTAGCCCAAATTCCCATCTGGGTAGTAGTCCAGTTCGCAGTACGGAGTCCAAAAATTGTTGATTCGCCTGGTATCGCGCTCCTCCCACTTCTTCTATTTTGGGGTCAATATCTTGAGCAACTGGCTGTAGAAGAGTTTCCAAGTCTACCAGCACTGGATGTTCGCCACTGGCAATCAGATTTTCGTAATGGCAATCACTCCCTTGCAGCACGTAGAGTAGACACAGAAGCATCCCGGCACGTTGGTAGTATCGCTGTGCTGCTGCTGCGTCTTCGCAGGGCAAATGCTCTACATACTCCATCCAGCCATGAGTTTTGCAGTCAATAACTTTGAGTAGTTTGAACGGTAGCAGAACGCACTGCTGATTACACCAAGCTAGTAATTGAAAATACGTGGCTTCTAAGCCTAAGCCTCTGGGCTTGTATATTAGTTTCAACCCAGAAGCAAAGGTGAGAGCCATCACGGAGCGTGATCCATTGTGAGGATCGGAGAGATTCACTTGGATTTCAACAACCTGACCTGTATCTTTTTGGAAGATTTGCTGGATGGTTGGTAAGTCTGATGTTAATCGCTGGAGAAATTCCGTTTTTTCTTCCACCCAGAAATCCATTGCTGTTGCTACTAGCCGAGCTAAAACGCTGTATTTCTGGAAAAAGGACAGTAACTTGCTTGTTTTCAGGTCCTTGACAAAGGTTTGGTACTGCTCATTAAAATCACTGCTTTGTTGTCGTCCCCATAAGAAAGTGAAAGTGGATTGTTTCAACGCTTTAAATAGGGAAAACTCAAATTGTAGAGTTTGAGCGCCAAGAGATGCTAACTGACATATCAGTTGGCGCTCCAGACTTATTTGAACAGTTTCGGACAGCCGTTGCCAGCTAGTACCGACTTGAGCAATAAGTTTCTGCCGCGCCACCTGAACAAAAGGTAGATAAACTTCTTCAAAGGGAATTGGCTTTCCGAGATTCAGACAGCGAGACGCACTTGCATTAGTTGTTTTCCAGTCTGCTTGCAGGGCTTCCCTCAAAGTTTCTGCCCAGCTGGGGAGTTGTTGTGCATTAGCAAGACGAACATCACCGAAAACACTAGCGATGCTGCTAGAATCCAGACCATCCCAGGTGAGACGTTTGGCAAATTTTTCTGGGTTTCCTTGTGCGACAACCTGACACCAAGCTTCTAAACCAGAGGCAATGAGCTTTTCGTTCGTTTGAGAATCATCGGGGATGAAGTGCTTGCTCAATCTTTCAGTGAACGTACTAGCTTGCTCGACTATTTTGAGTAAATCTTGCTGTGAAACTTTCATTTATTTGCATCCTGTTTTATTTGAACACAGAATGTTTGTCCTACTGATACTTGAAGTTGTATTTTAGAGGATGCAAAGCCTGAACCACACTCCACAATATTTCGGTAAGACTAACAATTTTTCAGCTTCTGCTTTGTACCTAATGGGAAAAGATCAACCTTGAGCGAATCACTGGTCTTTATTACCTCACTTTTTCCTTAACCCAAGTTGCGGGTTATTAATTACAGATTTACTACTATGAGCTTCAAGTGATAAATCACCATTATGGCACTACTTATTTTTCAGATTTTATACATGAAAAAACTACATTGACGCTTTAGTTCATGAATCGATATTCTGGTTAGTGTCAATCAAAGGTTGACAGAAGTAAATAAGGAGAAAAGAAAATGCACGAAGAACTTAAACAAGTTATTACTCAGGCAATGAACACCCGGTTCGAGTTCGAGCAGAAGCTTATTCATCGGGCTTGGGAAGATGAAGCCTTCAAGCAAGAATTGATTAGTAATCCCAAAGCAGTTTATGCGAAGGAGTCAGGAGAAGAAGTTCCAAAAGAGCTTGAAATTGAAGTCCTTCAAGAAACTGCTAAAAAGGTTTACTTGGTACTCCCAGCCAACCCTGCTCCAGCTATTACAGATGAGGAAGAATTATCTGAGAAAGCTCTGGATGCAGTGGCAGGTGGTGTGTCTATCGATATTTGTATTCCGCCTTCACTAAGAGTCAGAACAGGTGAGAAATGCATATTGTGGTCAAAGGCTCACAACGCTGGAAAGTTAGCGTAAGCATCACTTGAGTACACCGTTAATTAGCAGTAAATTCAAAACACTCTCACCCAGTGAGCTTTGATAGGGAACCCTTCTTTGTTCACTGGGTTTACTTTCGCAAGGATTCATACTAATCTTCAAGATTCTTAAACACCATGAGAGGTTTGAGATTCCTACAAACAATAGTTACGTCAGCACTGATCGTAACGACTGCCGGATTCGGAAGCTTTGTTGCTAAGGTTCAGGCAGCAGTTTTGTACACCCTACCGATTGAACCAGCAGCAAAAGCTACGGGAGTTGATGTTTTACGTGACCTCTATGGTCTAGATGGCACCGGAATCACAATCGGTTTTCTATCTAATAGCTTCTCTACGTACCTAGTGGGAAAGCATCAACCTTGAGCGAACCACTGGTCTTTGTTACCTCACTTTTTCCTTATTAAATCCTGTTGCTGATGATTTTATTTTTTATTTGACTAACTGCTTCATGAGCTTAAAGTGATAAATCATCATGATGGCACTACTTATTTTTCAGATTTTATACCTGAAAAAAGTACATTGATCCTTTAGTTCATGAATCGATATTCTGGTAAGTGTCAATCAAAGGTTGACAGAAGTAAATAAGGAGAAAAGAAAATGCACGAAGAACTGAAAAAAGTCATCTCTCAGGCAATGAACACCCGGTTCGAGTTCGAGCAGAAGCTCATTCAGCGGGCTTGGGAAGATGAAGCCTTCAAGCAAGAATTGCTGAGCAATCCCAAAGCAGTTTATGCGAGAGAGTCAGGAGAAGAAACTCCAACAAACCTTGAAATTGAAGTTATCCAAGAAACTGCAAATAAGGTTTACTTGGTGCTTCCAAATAACCCGGCTCCATCTGGATCTGAGGAAGAATTATCTGAGGAAGCTTTGGAGACAGTGGCAGGTGGTGTGTTTGGCAAATGTCTACTTTTCTCTAGGACTCGCAACGCCAACGACTTAGCATAAGTTTAGCACACTAGTAACTACTTGGAATTCCAAACTGCGATAACCTAGTGAGCCTTGACAGATAATTCTGCTGGACTCACTAGATTCTCTGGGAGAATTAACATTTCAATGTCTCAGTTCGTTACTCCTAATTTTTTTGAATGTCTCCATAAAGAATTCAACTGACGGTCAAATCGGCGGTTTGGTTTTCCTATCAATATTCTGAGTTATTAACAGAAGCAACGAGAAAAGAAAATGCACGAAGAACTGAAAAAAGTTATCACTCAGGCAATGAATACCCGGTTCGAGTTCTAGCAAAAGCTTATTCAGCGGGCTTGGGAAGATGAGAGCTTCAAGCAAGAATTGCTGAGTAATCCTAAAGCAGTTTATGCGAGAGAATCAGGAGAAGAAACTCCAAAAAATCTTGAAATTGAAGTGATCCAAGAAACTGCAAATAAGGTCTACTTGGTGCTTCCAAATAACCCGGCTCCATCTGGTTATGAGGAAGAATTATCTGAAGAAGCTTTAGAGACAGTGGCAGGTGGTGCTTGTCGTTTTCTTACTAGACCTATCGAATGTATATTACTCACCAGAATAAGGAATGCCAACGACTTAGCGTAAGCGTAAGCTCAGTACACCAGTAACTACATCAAGATCCAAACTGTTCTAACCCAGTGAGTCCTGAAAAAAAATTCTTCTTGGTTCACTGGGTTTACTTTCGTAAGGATTCATACGGATTTGTGTTCTAATGTAGTGCAAGCGAAAGGCTCGTACTACATTGCGTCTTTGACTGCAACCTCGCATTAAGTGGCAAGTTGTGGCAAGAGGGATGGTTGGGATTTCCTATTTTCCGATTTTGCCCTTTTTAAAGTGGCGCTGTAAATGTATTCTGTAAATTACATAACTTCTAAACCTGAGCTTCTATAATTTACAGAGGTTCGCACTGTTCAGTTATTCAATAAAATTAGACCTAACCTCAATGCCGCGAGCATTCTACGCTTTAAGGTTCTTAAACACCATGAGAGATTTGAGACTACTCCGAAGAATCGTTACGTCAGGGGTGATTGCGACGACTGCCGCATTTGTTAGCTCTGTTGCCGAGGTTCAGGCGGCTACTTTCACCCTGCCGATTGAACCAGCAGCCAAAGCTACAGGAGTTGATGTTTTGCGCGATCGCTATGGTTTAGATGGCACCGGGATCACCATCGGTTTCATATCTGATAGCTTCGCCACAGCAGAGACTTTCGACACCTCTGGCAACCTGGATACCTATGCAACTAACATAGCCAAGGGCTATCTACCATCTGGCGTTAACGTGCTAAAGGACTATTCAGAACCTGGTGCCTCGGATGAAGGTCGTGCCATAGCGCAGCTTATCCATGCTGTAGCTCCAGGGGCGAACTTAGTGTTCCATACAGGTGTGGGCGGTGTGGATGTCTTAGGTCAAGGTATTCAGGCTCTAGCGGCTGCCGGGGCAGATATCATCGTGGATGATGTTGGATATAATCCCCAAGATATCCCTGATGTACCTTTAAACCTTATAGATTTTGAGCCACCAAACGGATCTATCAACCAAGCGATTAGTGCGGTATTCAATCAAGGGATTTCTTACTTCACTGCTGCTGGTAATAGTCCTCTCGATCCCCCAATACCAATATACGGGCACGCAAATAACCCAAATGCGCTGACCGTTGGAGCGGTGTACTACGGTAACGCAGAATCCTATTCAAACCGACCCTTCAGTGTTGTTGTAGAGCAGGGGCAACTACAACCTTTTTCTGCAGAAGGCAATTCAGGTACCATGAAGCCTGATGTTGTGGCTCCAGACGCGCTGCCGATTTCCTTCGGCTTGGGCGGTGAAGACGCTCGTCGTGTTGCCAACCCCGGCTTCTTTGACTTCTTCGGTACCTCGGCATCAACTCCGTACACGGCTGCGGTAGCAGCGTTATTACTGCAAGCAGACCCAAGCGCAACACCCACTGATATCTATAATGCTCTAAGAGATACGGCTGACAGTCCTTTACCAGGTTTTGACTCCCGACTTGGCTTTGGTTTGATTCGGGGAGACAAAGCCCTCATGGCACTGAACGCGCGATCCAAACTGAAAACAGTTCCCGAACCTTCCGCAGCCCCTGCCTTGCTGTGTGTCAGCGTTCTGATTGCTAGTCTGCTTGTAAAACGCACTCAGCAGAAGTCTGAGGCTATAGCTAAGCCCAGCGAGAGCCTCACCCTAGTTCACTCAGGACTTACTCAATTGCTTGACGCTTAAAAGCGCGGCTACTCGAGAAGAAATGCTGTCTACTCTTCCTTAAAGCCGCCTGAAAAGCGTCTATGCAGTTTTAAAAGCCCAGATAAGCTCTTGTCTAACCACGAGTTGACTTATTGGGCTTCCGTTGTCAGTTTTATACAGCGATCGCACTGAACTAAAGCGATGAAAATATGCGATCTGCTGAAAGCAGCAGCGCTTCGCTATCGCACTCCTGCTTTACCTAACTGCAAAAAGCTAAAAAAACATGAATTGTCAGCAAAAAAAAGGTGATTGGAACCACATTTTACTAGCAGTAACATTCAAGAGAAAACTTTCCCACTAGGAGGAAAACATGACACAACATCCATTTGAACGCGAATTTTCCGAACAAGAAGCAGCTAAATTAAATGCTGAACAAGAGCAAACAGAGGCTGAACAAGAACTCACGGATGAGGATATGGAGCAAGTAGCAGGTGGTTCCATACCTATTACTACTAAGGGAATAGGCGAAGAGGGTGGTCGTCCTACTTTGGGCGTAGGTGAACAGGGAGGTGGAATTTCAAAGATTTGGGTTGAAGCGGGCAAGGATTCCTAAACTTTAGTGATAAAGGCGGGTGGAACAAGCTTTGTGTGTAAACTGCTCCATTCACACCCGCCCTTGTGGAATATCCCTCTGTGTAACCAAGGTTTGAAACGTCGTGTCATCCAATCCATTCTTTCGGTGAATGAATATTTTAATTCTAGGTGATGCCAAAGATGCTCATGCTGCTCACTTACATTTTGCACTGACAAAAGCTGGTGCCACCGTTGAGTATCTAAATACTCGTCTATTTCCAACTCAACTGCAACTGTCTTGGCATCCACACACTCAAAAAGGTTGTTTGCAGTTACCTTCAGGACAGCGATTAGACCTCGAAGACATCAAAAGTGTCTATTGGCGGAGTTTTAATGGTGTGAGCATTCCCGAGTTTGGAGACTCTTTTCAACAGGATATCGCCTTCCACGATGCCAACAGCACGGTGCGATCGCTCTTCCAAGCTTGTCCAGCCCACTGGGTGAATTCTTGGCAAGCCTACGAGTTTCACAAAGACAAACCCCTGCAACTGAGCCTTGCACAGCAGCTTGGCGTTACCATTCCCGCTACTGTCATCAGCAACAACCCCCAAGTCATAACTGAATTTACCAAATCTTATGAAAAAGTAATATTCAAACCAGTCTACGGCGGTAGCCATGCTCGGCTAGTCACCGAGTACCATCTTGAGTATGAGCGCATGAGGAATGCGTTGCGCTTCTCGCCCGTGACGCTTCAAGAGTATATTCCCGGTACGAACATTCGTAGCTACGTCATTGGTGAGTCAGTTTACTCTGCGGAAATTCGCACAGCAGCTGTTGACTTTCGGGACGACTCCCAAGCGCAACTGATTCCCGTAGAGTTACCAGCAGAAATTAAACAGCAATGTCTGGCGATCGCCAAAGCATTCATGTTGCAGTGGACAGCAATTGATTGGCGTCATCAACCTACCGGAGAATATGTATTTTTAGAAGCTAATCCCAGTCCCATGTTTCTCTACTTTGAGCAACAAACGGGTTTTCCGATTACTGAGGCACTAATTCAGCTTTTGATAAGCTAATATAGCGATTCTTACTTGCATAAAATACACGCACATGGTATAAGCTGTTCTTTGCCCATTGGTGTCTAAGGCAAGAACCTTGTAAATACGTCATATCATGCCCTTATACTTGCCCACAATTTTCGCTTCACCCCACCCCCATTTTGTCTGACGCCAAAACTTCCCCTCCCCGAGCTCGCGGGGAGGGGATTAAGGGGTGGGGTAAAACCAACGTGGGATAAAGGTTTGAACGTGATTGTTGATACGTATGGGCGAAGAACAGCCCTCTCTACTTCTAGAAAACACCCAAAAAATAACCCCCAGATAGCTGGGGGCGAAAACTACTGAGTATGGTAGAGCAATAACGACTACTGTACTGAAATGGAGCGGCTCATAAGGGTCATCACCTCACCTGGGTTGGCTGTTGGTACTAAAGGACTCCAAGCTCTAACATCTGCGTAACCAAGGACTTGCAAGGTATGAATAGTGGCTCTTACTGCTTTAGGAGAACCAACTAGCAGATGTTTAATGGGTTCTCTATCTGGGGTTTTGTCTTCCGTAATCTTACTAAAAACGGGTGTATCTGGATTGTCTTTTCCGGATAGAAAGTCTTGGATCGTAGATTGACTATCCGGTACTCCGGCTGTTGCTTGTTGTCCAACCGAGGCTAATTCGGATTGTGGGATTTGTTGTTCGTTAAGCTTGGTGTATGTCATTGCTAGAATTTTCTTATGTTTTAACTTTGAATGCCCTGCCAGTGAGTACTGGTGGGGTTTTTTTTCGTTCGGCTTTGGGTGTTCCCTACTGCCTTATAAATAGTATAAACACTATGATGTACATTGTAAACACTTTTGTTATGACAAAATATCATTTTAAACAGGGTTATATTGTTAGTACAGTTGTCAGTACTGAAACAGATTGATAGCTTGAGGGTAGTCAACAAATCTGACTTTTCACGTCATGTGGAAAAAGACCTGTGACCTAACCCCCCAGCCCCCTTCCCTAGTAGGGAAGGGGAAGAAAGGTTAAAAGCCTCTCTCCGTAATAAAAGCTGCTCCTCTTCCCTCCCCTTCTAGGGGAGGGTTAGGGAGAGGTGGAGAGAGGAATGGAAACGAGGTTTTTCAGATACCGTAGACCTCTTGCATTCATTAAAAAGAAGCACCCTCCAAGAGTCCCCCCGCAAGCGGGGGGAAGCAATAAAAATCCTGTTCCCTCCCCGTAAACGGGGAGGGTTAGGGTGGGGTTCTAGGGACGAATGCAAGAGGTTTCGTCAAAAGTCAAGTCAACAAATAGATTCGTAAAAATAAGATATGAACGCAGATAACCGGATCATGGTGCGAATTAGCACGGCAAAGAAGGAAGCTTTCATGAACAAGGTAAAACAGGAGGGGAAAAACGCTTCTGAGGTACTTCTGGAATTGATTGATAGTTATTTGGGAGTATCAGGTAGATATGATGAGTTGGAGGAGCGATTACAAACGCTAAGAGAAGAACTCACAGAGGAACTCAGGGAGGAATTCAAAGGCGAAATTGCACTACTGAAGGAAAAACTCCTGGGGGAATCAGCCGCCTGAGGGAAGAAAACGAATCTGTGACATACTCCTACACTGTACACGAAGTGTCAGTGTAGGCTTCCTAGGAGATGGTAGTACTCTTTCTATTAGAGAAACTCTCGACACTACCATCTTTTCGGCGTTTTATAGTTGGGAAGATGCCCAGCCCAACTCTCTTGATGTTTTTCGCTGCGTTCATATCTCTATCTTCTGTGTATCCGCAACTGCATTGGTGCAATCGAACTTCCAAATCTTTCGGCACATATGCATCACAACAAGAGCAAATTTGACTAGTGTCTTTCGGATTGACTTTGACAACTGACACACCAGCATTTACGGCTTTGTATGTCAAAATGTCAACGAATTGACCCCAGCCATTATCTAAGATTGATTTTGTCAAACCAGACTTCGCTGATTGACCATTGGGCAAGTATTTACCGTTTTCATCAAGCTTCGCTTTATTCCGTTTAGTTAATCCTTTGGTGTTCAAATCTTCTACAAAGATGTGCTTTGCACCTTTGGATACCAAACGATTAGCGGATTCATTATGAAACTGTTTTCTTTGGCGTGCAATTTTTTGATGTACTCTGGCTTCTCGTTTTGCTAGTTTTCTTCTAGGGCGGGAACCTTTACGACGTTTGTCTTTGCGTCGTTGTACTAATCGTAGTTCATTCTGAGATTTACGAAAATGCTTCTTAGGATGTTCAATATCCCCATCTGAACTAGCCCACATCACCAATACACCCATATCGACACCAACGGAATTATCCATACTTGGTGCTTCATCAGGTGTTAGTGAATCCGGAACAGATTTATCTTCTAGAGATAAAGTTGCATAAACACCATCGGCTTTTTTAGAAATAGTAATGGTTTTAATCGCAAAACCATTAGGAATAGGACGGTGAAAAATGATTTTCACCCAACCTATTTTTGACAAATAAAGTTTATTGCCTTTTAAGTAGTGGTTCTTAGCATCATCAAATGTAAAAGAGCGGTAACGACCTTTACCCTTGAATCTCGGCTTCCCGCTACGTTTGCCATTACAATCACCTTTGATATAACGAGAAAATGCCAAATCTACACGCTTAACCATATCTTGTAAAACATGGCTATAGATTTCGCTATACCAAGGACGTTCTTCTTTTAATTGAACAAGTTTTCTTTTCTGACTGTAGTAATCAGGATTATCCTTCAAATCTGGAAGATGACAAATAAGTGGACAAGCATTTATAGAGCAACGATTTTGCTCGTACCAATCAAACCTTTGTTGCAATAAATAATTGTACTGAAGACGTAGCATCTCCAACCATTTATTAATGGTTAGTTTTTGTTTTGTTGTTGGCAAGAATCGATATTGATAAGCTAGTCGCACTTCATCATCACCTCCTTATGTTATATTCAAAATATCCTTAAATAACAACAAAATAACGACAATAAAGAAAAAATATTTTAACTTGCGGCTATCCGAACGTAGACTGAATAAACTTCGCAATTATGCCGTCAGTGCTGACAAAACAATGACCCAAATAATTGAAGACTATATTGATTCTCTACCTAACAAAGAGATAGGCGACAACTCGGACACCCTATTCCCACTCAAGCCTACGGCTTGAAATGGTCAGGGGTGTACCTCGTTGTCGCCCCAGCATTCTTCCGCACACTGACTACTTCGTAGTACAGTGTGGGGCTGCTGCCGGAAATAGCTCAGTACTCACTGAGTGCGTAGCCATATAAACCCGTAACTTGGGTGATTACGCTATTGAATGCGATGCGTGTTTCTCCAAACTTGAGGCGTAGTTCCCTGATATTGGCGGAACTGACGGAAGAAATGACCCGTATTTTGATATCCCACTTTTTCAGCAATCTGCTCAATTGACTGGTTAGTCTCCAACAGCAACGAACACGCTGCTGCCATGCGACGTTCTACAATCCACTGATTCACCGTATGTCCAGTTAGGCGTCGCATGAGGTCAGTTAAGTAACCAGGAGCGTAACCCACTGCTTGGGCTACATCACACAAACTAATTGGTTGGTGATAATTCTCTTCAATGAATTGGAACACCTCATTTAAGTGCGGACAACACGGAAAAATCGACTCACTAGTTGTGGGTTTTGCTTCCTCAGCAGCCTCAGGCGCTGATATTTGGTGCAAAGCAGCGTACCACTGTTTCAGGGCTGCTTGTTTTTCTAGTCGGGCGGCGATCGCTGCCAATAATTCGTCTACTGTAGTTGGCTTGGTAAGATAGTCATCAGCTCCCAACTTCATAGCGTGGCGAAGTTCCGCATTGGTAGCTTTAGCAGTCACAAAAATGAATGGAATAATCGCTGTCACAGGATTTTGGCGCAGTGTGGTGAGCACACCGTAACCATCAAGTTCTGGCATCACGATGTCGCAAATCACCAAATCAGGTAGATGTTTTTGCACCCGCTGCACCCCGATAAGACCGTTTTGGGCACCAATGGCATTGAACCCTTCCGCTTCCAAGCATTCTAAAAACATCTCTCGGCTTTCTGCCTCATCTTCTATCACTAAAATCTTTGTCATTGTTACCTCCGAGAAAGAGTGATTTTGAACTAGAAAAATGAGAGCAGCAGTCAGTTGCAAACAATTTGACTACTGTACAAGAACTTGGGGATAATTAATACTTGAACCACCTTAATAGTTGTTGAGGTTAATACCATTTCTCTATGAAGTTGAGCTTAATTCCACCCCCCTGTAGTCCCCCCTTACCAAGGGGGGACGCCGAAGGCGGGGGGTAATTATTAAGCGCATTGTTACAGAGAATTGGTATAAGTCCTCAAATACTAAACCTTGTCAATTGCAATTAGACCAAGAATGTAGGGTTGAGATTGCCTCAAGATTGGAAAAGCTATTCCACCAGCAACCATGTCTAATTGGGAGTCATTCAGTTGTTCGTTATCCGGATTCATGGGAATGACCAGGTGTCTAACAGCTGGCGTGTCTTCGTAAAAGCAAATAGTTAAATCCTCAGGTAAGTCTTCACCTATTGCCTCTTTAATAGCAGCCTTGGAGTTATAGAGCAGTCTGCCTTTGAAGGCATCATCAGCTAAAGCGTGTCTTATGACTTCAGCAATAATCGGGTTTTGTTCTTCCATGTACCTTTCTAGTTGCTCTTTTATTGGCAAAATATAATTTCGCACGTTGGGTTTATCTTCATGCACTTCAATCTTTTTTACAAACTCGGGAACTGTCACCCCAAACTCACATAGTATTGGCTTGGGAACTGCAATGAAGCAGTTTTTGAATTGTTCATCAGACCAAAGTCGTTCGAGAAGAAGTTTGTAGAAATTGATTCGTTTCGTCATTATATCCCTTTACTTTTGCAAGTTAATTCTTGTAGAAGAGCTTTCCTGTTTCTCTTCATCTGCACCTCCGACCTCATAGCTAAACTTGGACAAGCTCCTTTCTACCTAAACTTATAGTCTAATTCACACGATGACATTAACGGATTTTTTGTTCTTGATTCTTATATTTTCAGTTTTTTCTCAAGGCTAGTTATAGCGCTTTTATGTGAAATTAATACATGACACAAAATCTGATAGATGTTACATCTAACCTCTATCTCTTGTGTATTGCAATCAATTGAAAAGCGTTATAAATTGTTAATTTTATTGTGCTTGATTAACGCCGGCAAGACCGTTTTCTGCACCGCGATGACATCGAACGCTTGAACCTCCAAGCATTCAAGAAACATTTCTCAGTTTTGTGCTTAATATTCGTTTCTTAAGATTTCTTTCATTATCTTATCGGCTGTTTAGTGATAGGTAATGTAATTGTAAACGTCGTACCCACGCCGACTTCACTCGCTACGGTGATTTGACCGTTATGCAAGTCTACAAGCTTTTTGACCAGTGCCAATCCCAATCCATTACCTGGTATATCGCCGACATTCTCAGCCCGATAAAATGGCTCAAACAGTCTTTCTTGCTCTGCTTTTGGAATGCCAATTCCCCTATCCTTAATCTGGAAAATGACTTTTTTATCTTGGCACGAGAGTACGACATCAACTGTGCTGTCAACCGGAGAATACTTGATCGCATTCGAGAGTAAATTCGTGAGAATGGGCTGTAGCAATTTTTTATCCACGCAGACTGTTCTACAATCACCTCGACTGACAAAGGTGACTGCATGATGGTGGCTTTGACTCAAATTTAATTGAGCCAATATGTCATGGCAGAATTGGATCAAATTAAGTGGTTCTGGCTCGAACTTTAGCTTTCCTACTTCTGCTCTACCCAGCATGAGAACTTCATCCATCAATTGGCTGAGTTGTTCGACTGCTGTTTCAAGGCGCTGCAAATACCGGAGTTTTTTCTCTTCGCTCAAGTGGTGATAATAGCGTTTCAGTGAGCTAGTGGAGAAGGAAATAATGTTTAGGGGAGTGCGGAATTCATGAGAGACCATAGAAACAAATTGCGCTCTATGTTGAGCAAGTTGTTTTTCTTGTTCTAGAGCAAAGCAAATTTCTTTTTCTGCTTGTTTGTGTTTGGTTATCTCCCGAAACGTCCATACTGTGCCGATAATTTCTTCACCGCAGCGTAGAGGTTGGCAGTATCGCTCGAAAACCCTCCCATCCTTCAACTCCAGAGTGTCGTAGCCCTCAACATCCGGTTGATTCTCCAGTTCTTGAATGCGCCTGCAAAAGGTTTCTGGGTCTTTAAGTTGATTTTTATAAAAAGCTAAGCACTGGTTATGGTTGCGTGATATAATAATCGAGTTTGGAATCTGCCACATCTCGACAAATTTCTGATTAAAGCTAACAATATCTCCCTTGCAGCTGATTGCAACAACACCGTCAGCAGTGGAATCTAGAGTAGCCTGAAGCAAACAAGGGGAATTTTCCAGTTCTACCTCCATCTGCTTGCGCAAAGCTTTCTCCCGGCATAATTGCTCATTAGCATGACTTAATTCAGCCAAAAGCTCTTGGACTCTCGACTCTAGGACTTGATTAGTCCTGTGTAAGGCTGATGAAGTCTGCTTGCACTTGCTGATATTGCGGATCAAGATACAGCCATACTCTGTGCGATCGCATTCTATATAGATAAGGGTAATCGCCACCGGAAAGCTCTGACCTTCCCTAGTCCAATGTAGAAATTCAAAGTATAGGGAACCTTGCTTTTTAATAGTTTTCCAATGGTTTGACCAAACTTCTGGCGAAAAGTCTGGGTTTATGTCGTGCATAGTCATCGAGAGTAATTCCTCACGGGAATAACCTACTAGACTGCACGCTGCATCATTAACGTATATAAAATCCGCGTTTGGCTTTACCCAGAAAACTGCATTTGCCATAGGAACCATGAAAAACTTGGTCAGGTGCAAGTTCTCTTGTAGCTGTAGTGTGACTTGAGAATTGCGTTGCTTTGAAATGCAGTTGCCCAAAACCATAGTTCAACTCTCTACAATTACTAAATGAGCTTTAAAAAATTAGTCCTCATCGCCATGCCCCTGATAGCGTCTTAACTCACGCGACTCTTGCCGAACTCTCCCAGCGATCGCTGCTTCCTGTAAAGTCATAAAAGCGTTTAAATCTTCCAAGTCATACTTTGTACTCAGAAGTTGTCGCAATCTTTCTTCTGCCCAAACCGTCAGATAACCAGTCGCTATAGCCTGTTGAACAACGTCACGAATTAATACCATGTTCAAAACTTATTTGGTATCGATACAACCCTATTGAAAACCGATGTGTTGCTCTAACTATTTATCTTGCGAGTGCGACTTCTTTTCTGCAAAGCTTCGATTTTTCTTTACAAAAATTGATATTTTCTGCTGGTGTTCTGCCCCGATTAGGCCAATTGTCCCCTTTCAATAAGTCCTAGAGTACTTCTATGCCTGAGTATGCAGTTGTTTTGCAATTGGGTTATTAGACAAAGCAGCGCGAATTGTCTCTCATCTTTTCCCTCCGTATGTTTTTGTTTGTAAAATCACTTAGTTGGTAAGAGCTTATCGGTGTAGGAAGCGCTAACACCTACTTCCCACATTCCCATACCTCTAAAGTACTGTCTTGTGCAAGGCTTGACGCCACATTGTTGGCGCATCTTTGGCTCAGTTCGTGGCTCACTGCTTTTGCCTATATGCCAAAAGTGATTCAAATTTTAGGGGTAATTCCTTGGCGTTACAGCGGGAGCATCCCAACTTTGGACAAATACCCCACCCGCCTGACGGCACCCTCCCCTTAGCAAGGGGAGGGTTGGGGAGGGGTCTTGGTGTTGCATTCTTTTTTCAAATTGGTATGATTGTTAACCTCATTCAAGAGTTCTGGAACAAAACACCTTGGTTGTTGAAGAAGAAGTCAGGAGTCAGAATTCAGGAGTCAGAACCAATGTACGCCCTTAGATTCAGACCCCAATCAATTGTAGACAACGCCAGAGCCCTAGGTCGGGAGACCAGGAGTGCAGTACTGGCTCCCGTGAAGCGCGTTCGTTATTTAAACTCCTTTACTCAACCGAGCGTCGCTTAACCTTCGTTCTGAATTCTGGCGACTGACACCTGAGTTCTTTCTGTTAACTTAGACTCAAAATGTAAAGAAATGTAACAAATATACTGGTTTCGCATAAAGTGCCTCAAAGGAGTGCGAGAGAGAAATAGAGATTCACTTCCGCGCCAGAGATCACCTTTGGAGTCTCAAATGACGAGAAGAGATGAACTAGATTCACATCTACTACAGCTAGCAATTTCGGCACAGCGACACCCGCCGCGTTCTCAGGAACGTCAGCTTGCTTTAACAAAGCTGGTTAATGCTATTGTGCGCGCCGGCAAGCTTTGCCGTCCACAAAGAAGTCAATTTCCCGCAGGTGTTTATGAAGATATTTACAACGAAGCACGTCAGGAACTTTTCTTGTATATTTGTCAAAATATTGACAAGTACGAACCGGAACGCGCCTCTGTCATGACATGGGTTAATGTTCTGTTGGAGAAACGATTTTTTAAAGACGCTATTCGTAAAATCCAGACTTATCATTGCAGAATGAAAATGACTATTGCTGACCTGGATAATTTTGCTTCACCTAAAGAATCAAAAGACCTCACAGAAATACTTCAAGAATATATAGAATCAGACCCACAAGAGATTTTCAAAAATGAACATATAGAAAAATCTCCTCAAGTCAATTTTCAAGCATTGGTGAAGCGACGAATGTCTGGAAAATCGTGGAAAGAGATTTCAGCAGAATTTGGAATGAAAATTCCCACAGTTAGCAGCTTTTATTACAGGTGTATAAAAAAGCTGTCTCCAAAGTTAAAAGAATACTGTAGCAACGAGGAAAATTAAGTAGTAGGTGGTGAATAAACTATGAAAAACTTCTCAGAATCTTTAACCTTTACTGTACCGATAAACTCAGAAGCGCGCGCACTAGCGGAACAGTTTCTTAGAAAACAGAGAAACCCTCAGAAAGCTAAACAGGTTTATCTCAACACTTTGGCAGTGTTTGCTGTAAATTTTTATCTGCGTTGCATGGGAATTGAAACTTCTTGGTCAGAAAGTTTAAGTTGTCAGCCAGCCATACAAACTCTCATGGATATTGCTGATTTAGAAGTTCTTGGTTTAGGGAAAATAGAGTGTCTCCCGGTGTTACCCAATCAGAAAGTTATTCATGTTCCACCAGAAGTTTGCTCAGATAGAATTGGTTACTTAGCTGTACAGTTTGACTCATCGCTTGAAGAAGCAACAATACTGGGATTTATGAAAACAGTCCCTTCTTCTTTTGAGTTACATCTAAGCCAGTTGAGTTCCCTCGAAGATTTGCTTATACACCTGAATCAACTAACCAATAGCCAAGCATGGCATGAAGATGCCATAAAAGTGCAACAGCCAACTCACTTGAGCCAGTGGTTCATGAATGTTGTCGATGCTGGTTGGCAGACTATAGAATCGCTTCTGAATCCGCAACAACAAACAGAACTCGTTTTTAGATTTAGAGGGACTGAACACACTTTAGCTCTTCACCCAGAAAATTCAACGTCTTGGCTGCAGAAAGGCAAAGTACTAGACTTACGACGAGATTCAAAAAGTCAACCAATCGCCTTAGTGGTAGGACTGATACCAGCTTCTAGTGAAGAAATAAATATTGGTATCAAAGTGTACCCAACTGGTAGCCAAAATTATTTACCAGAAGAACTCGAAGTGACAGTATTAGATGAAGCTGGTATCTCCGTAATGCAAGCAATGGCAAGAAACACAAAGAGTATTCAATTAAACTTTAGTAGCGAGATAGGAGAAATTTTTAGTGTTAAAATTGCTTTAGGTGATATCAGTTTTACAGAAGTATTTATGACCTAAATTTCCAAATCCAAAAATACTGGTGTTGGTTGTCATAGTTACATTTTCAATATTACGGAGTTACCTTAGTACCCAATAGTTTACTATTGAATAGTGTTACAGCACCTTGCAAGTAAATCAAGTACAACGCGCTTTGTCTAAAAGCAAGACAAGCGAGCAAATGTTACTTCTGAGTTCTGAGTTCTGAGTTCTGAATTCTGCTGTATTTTGATACTCCAAAATCCCAATTTTTAAATGGGTATATGGCGAAGTTAGTCGTTCTTAAAATGGATGGTGATTTATCACACCAAGGGTTTCGGGTGACGCTAGAAATCGGCTCAGATTTTGCTCGCCCAGAAATAGAAATCTCTGGTAACTTGCCACCCGAACCCGACTTGGCTACCTGCCTAAGCCAGTGGCAAAAGAAGTATCGCTCGTTAGGAATGCCAAGTCGCATTAAACCCCAAGAAATTATTTACGATGGCTCTATAAAAACGGGAATTTCAGAATGTTCTCAAAAAGCTAAAATATTGAGCGATCGCCTACAAAAATGGCTTGACTCTAAGGAGTTTCGCTGTATAAATAACACATTACGTGAAGAATTAAAACGAGATGAAGCAATTAGAGTATTAATTCGTACAGATAATTGTGAATTACAAAAAATTCCTTGGCATTTGTGGGATTTTTTTAGTAGATATTCATTAGCAGAATTTGCTTTAACGTCAATCAGGTCTGAAATACCTCCAAAACCACCACAGAAACCCAAAGTCAGAATTTTGGCGGTTCTGGGTAATAGCCGTGGAATTGATGTTCAACTAGACCGTCAATTGCTAGAAAATTTACCTTCTTCCGAAACTGTTTTTTTAGAAGAACCGCAACGCAACACCCTAAATAATTATCTTTGGCAACAGTGGGATATTTTGTTTTTTGCAGGACATAGTGAAACTGCTAACGATATTGGTCGTATTTATATTAATAAAACAGATTGCCTAACAATAGAAGAATTAAAGTATGCTTTAACAAGAGCGATCGCACAAGGGTTACAGCTAGCAATTTTTAATTCCTGTGATGGTTTAGGATTAGCACGGCAGCTTGCTTCTTTACATATCCCGCAAATGATTGTTATGCGGGAACCTGTGCCAGATGAGGTAGCACAGGAATTTTTAAAGCATTTTCTGGTAGCATTTTCAGGTGGACAGTCTCTGTATCTAGCTTCACGGGAAGCAAGAGAAAAGCTCCAAGGCTTGGAAGACAGATATCCTAATGCAACTTGGTTACCAGTCATTTTCCAAAATCCCAGAGTTGTTCCACTGACTTGGAAAGAATTAAGCACTCCAAAAACCGAGTCTAAACGTCAAATTCTTGCTGTACTGATGGCGAGTGTACTGATTACAGCAAGTCTCATGGGAGTCCGCTATTTAGGAATGCTACAGCCTTGGGAATTGCAAGCTTACGACCATCTCATGCAGTTGCGACCAGCAATTGAAAGTTCAGATCCACGCCTTTTGGTAGTTACAGTTGATGAAGCAGATATTTATTATCAGAACCAGAAGGGGATGAAAGGCATAGGTTCGCTATCGGATCAAGCACTCGTTCAACTCTTACAAAAACTTGAGCAATATCAACCAAAAACTATTGGTCTAGATATTTATCGTGATTTCGGTGTGGACTCTAATTATCCAGATTTAGCTAATCGTTTGCAGCAAGATGAGCGTATTTTTGCAGTCTGCAAAGTTCCTGCTGAATTTGATAACGCATCTGATGGCATTCACCCCCCTCACGAAGTACCAACAGAACGCCAAAGTTTTAGTGATTTTGTGGCAGACTATGATGAAATTCCTCGTCGCCAATTGTTGCATTTAACCCCTCCCCCGAAGTCTCCTTGTACGGCAGAATATGCTTTTAGTCTTCAGCTGGCACGACATTATTTGCATGACAAAGGCATCAACGCAGATATTACTCAAGAAGGGTACTTACAAATTGGCAAAGTTCTGTTTCAACCATTAAAGGAACATTCTAGTGGCTATCAAAGAGTAGATACATCAGGTTATCAAGTTCTGCTGAATTATCGTTCGCTGCGTCCTCAAGAAAAAATTGCTGAGACTGTACCTCTTAGAGATGTCCTTAGTAACAATGACCAAATTAACCTTGAATTATTGAAGAATCGTATTGTCCTGATTGGCGTGACTGCCCCAAGCACTGCTGATTTTTGGAAAACTCCCACCAACAAAAAGAAAATTCCGGGGGTGTTCGTGCACGCACACATGATAAGCCATATCCTCAGTGCCGTTCTTGATGATAGACCTTTGTTGTGGTGGTGGTCTGTGTGGGTGGAAGCACTCTGGGTTTGGGGATGGTCATTGGTAGGGGGAATGATAGCGTGGCGCTACTCCAAGCCAGTGTACCTTGGGCTGGCTGTTGCAGGGGCGGTATTCACACTATTTGTAATTTGTTTTGGCATCTTTACACAGGCTGGATGGATACCACTGGTTCCTTCTGCTTTGACATTAATATTAACAGCTATGGCTGTGGTGTGGAAAATACGAAGTTAAAATTCCGAAATACAGGCATTGCGTTTTGAAGTTATAAGTTATATCGGCATTTGGACACTGAATTATGAAACTTGCAGGCGTTATCCCTGTGATACTCCTTTGTTTTGCAAGTTACTACCCACAAGTAGTTGCACAAGTTGCCCACCCAGTCAAGAATCCTATTGCTAAGATACAAAATGCTAAGACACAAAACCGCCTGCAGAAACTGAACTTTCCACGTAACGGCGCACCCACAGGTCGCCGCCAAGGAGGGGCAAGGCGTAATGGTTGCCCAAACCTGAACCAGTCTGTAACTGCCTTGGTGCCTGGTGAGGCAACTGGCAATGAATCAACATCTTTCTTGGCATTGACAGTCTCCGAGTATCCAACCTTTTGGGTTTATCTTCCCGACTTACCGACGAATCTGCGTTCTGGAGAGTTTATATTTCAAGATGAGAAAGGCAAAAATATCTACAAGACACCTTTGACGCTGCCTGAAAAGTCTGGTGTGATTGGCATTACTCTACCACAAAATCCGCAATATGCTCTCAAGCAAGACAACAAGTATCAATGGTACTTCAAAGTTTATTGTGGCGATCCGGAAAATACATCTGATTATTATTACGTTAAAGCATGGGTGCAAAAAGTTGCGCTCACTCCGAATCTTGAAAGTCAGTTAAAGGCGGCAAAACCAGAAGAATACACGGCTTATGCTGTTAATCAAATTTGGCAGGATGCTTTAACTAATTTGGCTGATATGCGGCGTACTAATTCAGGTTCTGCGGTGCTTGCACAGGATTGGATAGATTTGTTAAAAGCTGTTGGGTTGCAAGAATTTGCTACTGCGCCGGTTGTTGGGCGTTATGGTTTGGAAAGATAATTGAAAAGGCTCTCGTTATGCGGCAATATTGACGCTCTGCGCATAGTAAAATTGTTAAGCGGGAGTTTTCTGATCAGGTATTTAATGAAGTTTTGTAAAGAAATGGCGGGTTTTGCATAAAAGTCGTGCGCTTGAAACCGAGAAGAAGGCAGATGTTACTTTGAGTACGACTAGATGTGGTTTAGTTTGTACTGGTGTAGCATAATCGTTTACCAACTAAAACGCTTGAGGGGGTGCAATGTTCGCGATAAGTACTCGTTGGGGCTGTTTGTTAGGAATTACGATAGGTGGTGCGTATGCTTTCTGGGCGAATTGTGCCAACGCCCAAATTACCCCCGATAGCACTCTACCCAATAATTCCAGCGTCACAATACAGGACAATATCAGAACGATTGAGGGAGGAACCCAAGCCGGAAGCAACTTGTTCCACAGTTTTAAGGAGTTCTCTGTTCCCACAGGGAGTACTGCTTTCTTTAATAATGCTGCGGATATTCAAAACATTCTCAGTCGGGTAACGGGTGGCTCAGTATCAAACATTGATGGGTTAATTAAAGCTAACGGCACAGCTAACCTGTTTATGATTAATCCAAATGGGATTATCTTTGGTCCTAATGCCAGATTAAATATTGGAGGTTCGTTTCTTGGTAGTACTGCCAGCAGTATAAATTTTGCCGATGGTACTAAATTCAGTGCCACTCCATCACCAGATAAACCCCTGTTGACAATAACTGCACCTATTGGACTGGGTCTGGGCACAAACCCAGGGGAAATTCAAGTACGAGGACCTGGGCATGATATTAACCTTGAGGCTATCAAAAAAACAGAGGAACCTCGTGACCCTGTTAACAGTAGCGTTCCAGGATTAGAGCTTCAGTCTGGAAAGACTTTAGCACTAGTCGGAGGTAAAGTGTCTGTTGAGGGTGGCGTTCTCAAGTCATCATCAGGACGTGTTGAAATCGGTAGTGTTGCGAGCAATGGAGTTGTGAGTCTCGTCCCGGTACAAGAAGGTTGGAAGCTGGATTATTCTGGCACCCCCAGTTTTGGAGACATTCAGTTTTCTGGTAAATCGTTCGTGGATACCACAGGAGTCGGCGGTGGTTCGATTGCAGTTGCTGGTAAAAATATCAGTCTGGCTGGAGAGGCGCTTCTACTGAGTGAGACGCGTGGTGACAGAAATGGGCAAGAAATTAGTATTGTTGGGGACGAGATATCTGTGATTTCGTCCGAGATCAACACTGCCACCTTTAGTTCAGGGAATGCCGGACAAGTTAAGCTTGTAGCCAACAAATCTATCCTGCTTGAGAATAACGGTGGCGCGGGTGCAAACACACAAGGATTGGGAAAAGCTGGAGAAATTACCCTCAAAGCAGATTCTATTGAAGTTAGAGATCGTAGTGGTCTAGGTAGCAAAACCTTTAGTGAAGGGGATGCTGGGCGGATAGAAGTTAAAGCTAATTCTCTACTGATTGATAATGCTGGTTTTGGTGCTTCTTCTAATGGTGAAGGCAACGCCGGAGAAATGAACATTGCAGTAGGCGACTTTGTAGTCCGCAATTATGCTGGTTTGGGAGTTGAAACCAAAGGCGCAGGTAATGCTGGAAAAATCAACGTTACGGCAAATTCTCTGCGGATTTCAGACAATTCAAACTTCACGAGCGTTTCAGAGAACACAGGTAACGCTGGGAAAATCAGCATTACAGCAAATTCTTTGCTGATTGAAAACGGTTCGGGGTTCACTAGTGCTGCGAAGGAAGGTAGCACAGGTCAAGCTGGAGAAATCAATCTTAATGTTGCAGGATCTGTAGTGTTCCAGAACTTTGCAGGTATTAGTAACGCGGCTTTGGGTGAGGGTAACGCTGGGAAAATCAACATTACAGCAAATTCTTTGCTGATTTCAGACAATTCGGGGTTCAGTAGCGGTACACAGAACACAGGTCAAGCTGGAGAAATTAATATTAATGTCGCAGGACCTTTGGTGTTACAAAACTATTCAGGTATAGATAGCAACACTTATGGAACGGTTAATGCTGGACAAATTACTGTCCGTGCTGAATCTTTGGAAATCAGTAATGTTAGTGGAATTAGTACGACAACCACAGGCAGTGGCAATGCAGGAAACCTGTATATACGGGCAAAAACCGTAAATCTTGACAATGATGGAAGATTCCGGCTTGAAAGTACAGGTAGTGGAAATGCTGGTGCTTTCGAGATTGTGGCAGATATCATTAAGCTAGATAATCAGAGCTTGATTGATGCAACCACTACCTCTGGCAATGGTGGCAATCTCACACTAAATGTTGGTAACTTACTGCTACTGCGTCGCGGTAGTCAAATTTCCACCAGTGCAGGTACTCAAGAGGCTGGTGGAAACGGCGGCAATATCACCATCAATGCTCCCAATGGCTTCATTGTTGCTGTCCCTAATGAAAATAGCGACATCACTGCCAATGCGTTTAGTGGCACTGGTGGGAAAATTACAATTAAGGCTACTGACATTTTTGGAATCGCACCGCTAAGTCGGCAAGAAATTGAGAGGTTGCGTCGTGAGGGTTTAAATCCGAGTCAATTACCGACGAACGACATCACTGCCATTTCGCAAACAAACCCTTCTTTAAGTGGCACTATTGAAATTAACACACCCGATATTGACCCCAACACCAGATTAATTAACTTACCAACAGTACCAGTTGACACTGAGGTAGCCCAAGGTTGCAACTCTCCCAATTACGCTCAAAGCAGTTTTATCATCACCGGACGCGGCGGCTTACCCCCCAATCCCAAAGACATTCTCACACCTGATGCTGTAGAAGTAGATTGGGTAACACTCAACCCAAACACTAACAACCGCAAAAGTCCCTCTGTTTCCACACGAACAAAGCCCACGCCAGAACCCATCGTAGAAGCGACTGGGTGGGTGTTCAACGCCAAAGGTGAGGTAGTCTTAACAGCCGATGCACCCACCACCACGCCTCGTAATTCTTGGTCACCCTCTGCAAGATGCAGAGCTTCTTAGATGCTAGTGTCCACATCTTCAATTGTACAGGACTTACGCACTGAGCTTGTCTGCTGGACTGGTACAAAGTGTGCGGTGTGGTGAAAAATTCAGTTCTGGTATTCCCTACTGCACCCTTGCTCAGGCGGGTTTTTTATATGAACTTTCGTAAAGAAATGGCGGGTTTTGCATAAAACTCGCACTCCTAAAGCTAAGAAGTAGGTGGAGGTTACTTTGAGTACCACTGGATGTGGTTTACTTTGTACTAGGGCAACATAACCGTTGTTGTGCAACGCCAAACGCTGGAGGGGCTGCAATGTCCGGGATAAGTACTTGTTGGGGCGCTTTGTTAGGTATTGCCATAGGTGGTGTCAGCGTTTGGGCAAATTGTGCTCTTGCTCAAATTACGCCGGATGCCACCTTACCTAATAACTCCAGCGTCACAAGCGAGGGTAACAACTTTAATATCACTGGAGGAACACAAGCAGCAAGCAACTTGTTCCACAGTTTTAAGGAGTTTTCTGTTCCCACAGGGAGTACTGCTTTCTTTAATAATGCTGCTGATATTCAAAACATTATCACTCGGGTAACGGGTGGCTCAGTATCAAACATTGATGGGTTAATTAAAGCTAACGGGACAGCTAACCTGTTTATGATTAATCCAAATGGGATTATCTTTGGTCCCAATGCCAGATTAAATATTGGAGGTTCGTTTATTGGTAGTACAGCAAGCAGTATAAATTTTGCCGATGGTACTAAATTCAGTGCCACTCCATCACCAGATAAACCCCTGTTGACGATAACCGCACCTATTGGACTGGGTATGGGCACAAATCCAGGGGAAATTCAAGTACGAGGGGCAGGGCACGAATTTGTATATGATCAGGCTCAGATCGAGTATAGTAATGGTACCAAGCCAGGGAGACCCCGTCCTCTTCTTAACAGTAGCGTTCCAGGATTGGAGCTAGAGTCGGGGAAAACCTTAGCTCTGGTGGGCGGTAAAGTGTCTGTTGAAGGTGGTGTTCTCAAGTCACCAGCAGGACGTATTGAAATCGGTAGTGTTGCGAGCAATGGAGCTGTGAGTCTCGTCTCGGTACCAGAAGGTTGGAAGCTGGGTTATGAAGCTGCTCCCAGTTTTGCAGACATCCAATTCTCTGGTAAATCGTTCGTAAGTACTACAGGAGTGGGCGGTGGTGCCATTGCAGTTGCTGGTAAAAACATCAATTTCACCTCTGAGTCTATTCTACGAGCTGATACGCTTGGCGACAGAAATGGGGGAGAAATCAGTATTGTTGGTGAAGAAATAGGTATCAATCAGTCCGACATCAGTTCTAACAGTTTCAGTTCGGGGAATACCGGACAAATTAAGCTGGTTGCTAACAACTCTATCAGGCTTGAGAATCAGGCTGGTGTGGGTACTCGCGTACTAGAAGCGGGAAAAGCTGGAGACATTACTTTACAAGCTAATTCTATTTTTATCGGTAACAAAAGTGGGCTAAGCAGTAACACTGATGGTACAGGTAACGCCGGACGGATGGAAGTTAAAGCTAATTCTTTCGTGATTCAAAACCAATCTACTTTGAGTAACGGTACGGGGAACGATAGTACAGGTAACGGTGGAGAAGTCAACATTAATGTCGCAGGTCCATTACTGCTACTAGGGAATGGAATAAGTGGAACAAGTATAGATACTTACTCTTTTGGTCAAGGTGACGCTGGAAAAATTAACATAAGGGCAAATTCTTTGCGGCTTGAAAATGAATCGGCGATCGTTAGTCGTACGCAGGAAAATAGTACAGGTAAAGCCGCAGACATCAACATTTACGTCGCAGGTCCTATGGTGGTAAAAAATGCAGCTATACTGAGCCAAACCCTCAGGGGTAACGCTGGAAAAATCAGCATTACTGCAAATTCCTTGCTGATGGAAGTTTCGGGAGTCTATAGTCGTACATTTCTCACAGGTAAAGGTGGAGAAATCAACATTAATGTCGCAGATTCTTTTGAGAGCAAGTCTTCAGGCATATATAGCTTCGCCAATAACATTGGTGACGCTGGAATAATCAATATCTATGCAAATTCCTTGCTATTTGACAGTTCGCAGATCACTAGCCAGGCGACTGAAAAAGATAGCACAGGTAACGCCGGAGACATCAACATTAATGTCGCAGGTTCTATGGTGTTACGGAATCCTCTAGGTATATTTACAAACAGCGTTGGCAAGGGTGACGCAGGAAAAATCAGCATCTACGCAAATTCTTTTGAGCTTGAAAATTCGCAGATCAATAGCAGTACAAGGAACACAGGTAAAGCCGGAGATATCAACATTAATATCGCAGGTCCTATGGTGATAAATACAGGAGATATGAGTACCAACACTTTGGGCAGGGGTAATGCTGGACAAATTACTGTTACTGCTGAATCTTTGAAAATCAATAATGGTGGAATTGTTGCAACAACCAATGGCAGTGGCAATGCAGGAAACTTGAGTGTGCAAACAAAAACCCTGGTTCTTGATAATCAAGGGAGATTGGAAGTTGAAAGTACTGGTGATGGCAATGCTGGTACTTTGAATATTGTGGCAGATACCATTCAACTTGATAATCAAAGTCGGATGAATGGAACCTCCACAACGGGTAAGGGTGGAGATGTTGAGTTACAAATAGGGAACTTACTTTTATTGCGTCGTGGAAGTTCCATCTCCACCTCTGCGGGTACTGACAACAAAGGTGGTGACGGTGGTAACATTAGAATCAATGCTCCCAATGGGTTCATCGTTGCCGTTCCAAATGAAAACAGCGACATCACTGCCAATGCGTATAGTGGCACTGGTGGAAAAATTACAATTAAGGCTAGTGACATATTTGGAATTGCACCACTTAGTCGGCAAGAAATTGAGAGGTTGCGTCCTGATGATTTAGACCCCAGTAAATTACAGACGAACGACATCACTGCTATCTCGCAAACAAACCCTTCTTTAAGTGGTACTGTGGAAGTCAACACACCTGATATTGACCCCAACACCAGATTAATTAACTTACCATCAGTACCAGTTGACACTGAGGTAGCTCAAGGTTGCAACTCTCCCAATTACGCTCAAAGCAGTTTTATCATCACCGGACGCGGCGGCTTACCCCCCAACCCCAAAGACATTCTCACACCTGACGCCGTTCTAGTAGATTGGGTAACCCTCAACCCAAACTTTGACAACCGCAAGAGTCCATCTGTTTCCACACCAACAAAGCCCACGCCAGAACCCATAGTTGAAGCGACTGGGTGGGTGTTCAACGCCAAAGGTGAGGTAGTCTTAACAGCCTCGGCACCCACGACTACGCCTCGCAGTTCTTGGCAAACCTCGGCTAAATGCCGCACATAGAGATAATATCATGTTCGGTTAATTAGTTATGATTACCACCTTGACTGCACCCCACACGCCAGTCGCCTAGGTCGGGAAACCCTCCTGCAGCGCTGGCTCCCCTTTATCCCCTCCCCCTCCGGGTATGCCTTCGGCACGCTACGCGAACGCCAGTCGCCTACGGCGGGAAACCCGCCTGCAGCGCTGGACTCACCGCATGCGGGGAGGGGAGGTTTTGGCCCAAGACAAAACCGGGGTGGGGTTCTTCAGGAATGATAAGTAATATCAAGTTCGCTTAATTACTTACAATAAAAAGACCTCACCCCGCCCTTCGGGCACCCCTCTCCTTAATAAGGAGAGGGGATGGGGGTGAGGTTCTTCGTTTTTTATAAGTGTTTATCCGGACATGATATAATCAACCGAACCTGATATAAGTCCAAAATTCAAAATTCCGTTATAACCAATTCCCCAGCAGCACATAAGGTGCCCAATGATAAGGACTATTATCCTTGACAAAAACCGCAAGTTGAGCACGCTGGAGTGCTTCGGCTTTACTCACCCCTGTCTGTAACTGTCGGTAAAACTCGCTCATCACATCTGCGGTAGACTGGTCATCTACTGACCATAAACTTGCTAGCGTACTGCGTGCGCCCGCCCGCACAGCTACTCCAGCTAATCCTAATGCTGCTCGTTTGTCTCCAAGGGCGGTTTTGCAAGCACTCAGGACGAGTAATTCGATGTTGCTTGACCTGCTAGATTCGCTGACTCGCAGTAAACTGTCAAAATCCTTTACCTTAAGTAGTTTATCCCAAGCGAGAATAAAGGTTTTTTCTGGATCGGAACTGAACTCGCCGTGAGTCGCCAAATGAACTACCGAGAAAGGAGCTGATTGTAGTTCCTTTTGCAAGTTGTTTTCAGTAAACTTCTGATTTAGGAGTTCTTCACTCCTCGGTACCTCAGACTTGACTTGTTCCAATTCCCGTGGCACATTTTGCAATGGAGGAAACCCAAAGCGTTCTTTACCCACTCCCGCAGTTAAAGCGTTTAGGCGTACCCGTTGCAACGGTTTGGGGTCAAAAAGTCGCAAACCAGGGCTAAGGGCTAAAGCATATTTCTCTATCAGATATTTCTGCTGTTGTTGGTCGTACAGAACCCCCATCGGGATATTCTGCAACGAACTATCCAGAACAAACACTAAGGTTTTGATGCCACTCTTGCTTAACTCTGCTTCTGCTGGTCGAATTAACCAATTATATATCTCCTGCGACTTTTCCTGAACCTGAAAAGTTCCCGCCACATCCAATAAGCTTTTCCGCAAATCTTGTACGATGTTTTCTACTTTTTCTTGGGGTATGACCGTTGTATATTTGCGAAGTTCCTTTTGTTCAGGCAACGTGAGAATAACTTCTATGCGGTCTGGTAAAATAATAGGATATATAATTGCCGCTTTTTTGTCTTGCTGAACCACCGTGTCAATTTCGACTCTGGTTTCCACACAGGGTGAGCGAAAGAAGTTATTCAGTTCCGCGAGTTGGAGTGATTCAATTACATTACGAGCTTGTCTAAGATTGTATTGCCTAGTTTCAGGGCTTCCCTGATTCTGCAACCGCAAATCAACCAACTCCCGATACACAGGTTCCACAGTTTCGCGGAAGGAAAACTGAATTTCTGGATTAATGGCGACTAAATCGCCACGCAGAGATTCAAGGGTTTTGAATGCTTCATCGTATGATGCGATCGCTCCTGGAATATCTCCCGATTCTTTAAGTAAACGTCCCAACTGCCATTGCCACTGATAAGCAATGTCCCGTGGCTCAAGAGTTTCGGCTATAATGAGTGCTTGCTTGGTAAGGTTTTGTGCTTCAGATAACTGCTGAGTTTGTTCATACAACCCACCCAGAATACCCAAAGCATAAGATTCTGCTCGCGCGTCTTTTAAGCTTCGCGCCTGCTCAAGAGCGGTGGACAACATCTGAGCAATATCCAGCCATGACGGGTTATCTGCGTTGCTTTTCTCTTTTAATTGTGTTAGATTTTCAGCATAGTTAATCCGGGTATACACTGAAGTTCTACTAGGTGGCAACTTGCTAATTTCTGGTTGAATTTGAGATGCTAAAGCCAAAGCTGCGCTCAATCGCTTGTCTTCCACAAGTAGGCTAAGTTGGTTCAGTTGTGCCTGAATGCGCGTGACGGTTGGTGCGACAAGTGCAGCCTGTTGGTAATATTTTAAAGCAGCTTGAGTTTCTTTTTCAGCCCCGGCTTTGTTGTCCAGACTAAGTTGAGTTTTTCCCTGGGCGAGAGCCGTATTACCTAAACTCAGCAAAGTATCACCAGTAGCTATTGGAGATTTTACGCGCTGTGCGACTGCTAAACTTTCCTCTAGGACCTTTCTGGATGTATTTAAATCACCAACAACTCTGAGAATATTACCGAGACTACGCAATCCTGTTGCTTTCAGTTGCGAGTCTCTTAGGCTTATGAGGGTTTGCTGAACCTCTGTTAAAATCTTGCTAGCTTGACGGTAAAGCCCCAAAGCTTGCATTGCTTGAGCAGTATTAATGCGGTTGCGGGTTAATGTCGCCGAATCGCCTATTTGCTTGTAAATCTTTGCAGCTTCTTGCCAAGTCGAGAGTGCAGCTTGAGTTTGTCCTTGTGACAATTGTAACCGTCCTTGCACATCTAGAGCTTGGGCGAAGATTGCAAAACGCTGTTTTGAGTTATCGTTATTTTTTAATAAATTCAGACTTTGGATAATTGCCTTTTCTGCCTGACTCCACTGTCCAAGTTGCTGATAAACTAGGGAAAGATTGCTCAAAGCCATAGCTTCATTGAGTTTATCCCCACTGGCTTTAAAAGCAGCAGCTTCCTGTTCCAAAACCTTGAGCGCTTCAGCAAACCGTCCAGCATCATACAGTGCTTTGCCTTGTTGCACTGAGTTTTCGGTTTGAGCCGTGCTGTTTGGTGGAGTAGTGGTAGTAGAATTAACAGCAAGGACGGTTGACAAAAGGGGCGAAAGTACTATGCACAGAAACGCGGTAAGCAGCGCCAATACACACCGACTCAGCCAACCCTTATCTAAACGCCTAGACTTCAAAAAGGGTTGTATTGTATGGAAAAATACAGACCGTTTTCTTGCCATGTTCTTTCCCTTGAATCAACAGATAGTAAAGGGATACCCCAGCCAACCCCTTCTCAAGAGCAAAGATGCTGCGCGCGTGCTTTCACCCGGTGGGAGCTTACGCGCTTGGCGGAGCCTGCGCTTTGCGCTTACGGGGAATTCATAAGGTACCGCATTCATAAGGTACGGCATTAACAATCCCCATAAGCACTGTATTCTCTTTAATTGAAACCGCTATATTATACCAAGCGTGAAAAAAGAATGCGACAGATACACACTGCCAAACCCTGGTTATCTTAGGCTTTCTTAATGCCGTACCCTTATGAATGAGCGTTCTTAGTGAATTGGTATTACCCCTGTCTGTTTGTTGCCGCAAGCAAATAGGGTTTTAGTTTGGAGATAATTTTCCAAGAGTCAAGTGTTCTTGAGGTAGTACTGTACTTTATCTGTTACTTGTAGTAACATTGCTCGATCCAAATTCGCATTTCTTCTTCAGAACCAAAACAAGCAGAACGTCCTGTTAACGGGTCGTAGGCGTGCCAAGAAAAAGTACGACCATAACGGTCTGATTGCTGCCATACTTGCAGTTCAGAACTGCTAACCAGCCAGATTACAAAATGTTGCCAAACGTTTTTTATCTTCGGCAATATTTCTTTTGAAAAATTAAAGATTTCCATAGCAAAATTTCCGAGCGTGAACTTGAGAACGTTTTGAGTAGTAAAAATGGTTCAGCACTAAGCAGTGATTGCTTATTACTGTTTGGTGAACTATTACTTTTACCTTCGCTCAGGAATGGAAGAGTGAGAAGGTACAGTTTTTGCAGATTTGTACTAGAACAGTTATGCACCTTGACAACTGTTCTAGTCAAAATTCACCCAACTGTACCATGCATAACAATTGAAAATCGCTTATATTGCCAGTAATAGTGCTGTTGTCGTCGTTGATGAGTGCGCCAAAATGAAGATTTTTTTAGATCGGCAGTCACCTAAGCCTATTTATTTGCAGATACGCGATCGCCTTAGTAGTCTGATTAAATCCGGCGCACTGCAAAGCGGCGATCGCCTCCCCTCAATCCGCTCTTTAGCAGAAAATTTGCAAGTTAATAAACTCACCATTATTGAGGCATACAACGTTTTAGAAGCAGATGGAGTGATTTGCGCTCGTCAAGGTTCTGGTTATTTCGTGAACACTCAGCTGGTGTCTGCTAACCTGAAACCAACTTTTGCCCCAGAGCAAGAAGTCATCATTAAAGAGCCAGGAGGCAATTCTTTTTTTGATATGCATATGGCGAGAGTGCAAGCACAAGCGCAGCCAGGAATGATTGATATGAGTTTTGGCTTTCCTCGTCCGCCAAAGGATTTAATGCAAATTTCCAAACGAGCGCTCAAGCAGGTAGATGTATTATGTAAATACGACTTGCCACAAGGACAGTTAATACTACGCAGACAGATTGCTCAAATGTTGGTACATCAGGGACTGGATGTATCACCTGAGGATTTAATTATTACCAATGGCTCTGAGCAAGCTTTATCATTGGCAATGTCTCATTTTGTGCAACCCGGAGATTGGGTGATTGTAGAAGCTCCCACCTATTATGGTGCGATCGCCATCTTAGAAAACTTAGGAGCCAAAATCATCGGTATTCCCATGAAAGCCGAGGGGATGAATCTGGAGTTGTTAGAGCAATACCTCAAGAGCCATCGCCCAAAATTAATTTACACCATTAGTACCCTACACAATCCTACTGGTTTGACGACCACTCAGGCACATCGCCAAAAATTGCTGGCATTAGCCGAACAATATGAATGTCCGATTTTGGAAGATAATGCTTATGAAGGATTGAATTTTGAGCCGGTTCCAGCACCAATTAAAGCTTTAGATAAACACGAATTGGTGACATACGTCGGTACCTTTACTAAAACTTTGATGCCTGGGTTAAGAGTGGGCTATATGGTGGTTACAGGCAAGCATTATCAAGCAATTTTGGAGCGGAAATTAGTTCATGACATTCATGTATCCACGGTTTCTCAAGCAATCGTGAGTGAATTCCTCGCATCAGGACATTACCGCCGTCACCTTAGCCAACTGCGAGCGGAAAATATCCAAAGCCGCAATATTATGGTGCAAGCCATGGAGCGTTATTTTCCCGCAGAAGCAAAGTGGACGGTTCCCAAAGGAGGGTTATTTCTTTGGGTGCAATTACCAGCCGATATTCCTATTCAAGCAATGACTAAGGAAGCCTTGTCGGAAAATGTGCTGATATTCTGTGGTTCCGCATTTTTCCCAGATAAACAGGGTTATCCAGCGATGCGACTGACTTTCGCCAACTCACCACAGGATATCGAGCAAGGTATCTCTATTTTGGGTAAATTGTTGAAAAAACATCTTGACAAAAGTGGCGAGAGGAGAAACAGATATCAAACGCTTGTTCACAGCATTTAGTTATATCTGAACAAACAAGATCCCCGACTTCTTAAAGAAGTCGGGGATCTGAAGAATGCTATAGCAACTGGATCATCGCCAAAGCCGGATGATGAAACTAGCCCCAACTGCCCAAGCAATCGATGCCATCCAGCCTGCCAAAATGTCGCTGGGATAATGCACTCCCAGGTAAAGCCGTGTCCAGCCGATAACCAAGACAAAAATTGCCCCGACAATTAAAATCAACCAGCGCCACCGACTTCTCCAATTCAAAATCACTAAGACTGCTACGAACGTCATGCTCGACATCGCATGACCGCTAGGAAATCCGTAGTCAAATTCTGGTGCAGGTGATTCCCATAAGTGGGGACGGACTCGATGCAGCAGTACCTTCGCTGTCCGGTTGATGATGATGCTACCCAGTAAGGTGACAATCAAGTAAGTGAGCTTACGCCACCGTCGGCGCCTAAATAGCACTAGCGCGGTGACAGTCGCCATCGGAAACACACCCCAAAACACACCCAATTTAGTTAGCATTGTGACCACAACGTCCAGTTGAGGATTGGCTGTGCTGTGAATTGCCAACAGTAAGGGTACATCCCACGAGAAGCCACCTTCATTCTCCCAAACATCCTCTGCCAGTTCCCCGAAAACCAGCAAAGGTAAAAAGACTCCGAGCAATAGCAGCAGCAGCGATCGCCAATGGGTAATCAGCAGTTGCTGGACAAATCTGAAAAAGGATTGGAAAAGCTTCCAGAGCCGTGCGGTGAACAATTTTTCTAATCAAAAAATCCCTAAAAACAAGTTTAACTATGAAGCTTTGAAAACTGTCCTCAAGACCAGAGAATTTCCGGAACCTTAGAGAAAAAACCAGTAGTCCTATACCAAGAAGAACTTTAAAAACAAAAGGGGTTAAACAATGTTGACTAACGTGGCTTTGATTGCTTTCGTAATTCTGTCTGCGCCTGTTATCTGTCGTGCAACAGAGGTCAAAAACACCAGAAGAACTAAGTGAATACTAATCTAATATACAGCAATCGTAAATCATTCCTGAACAACAAGATTCCCGACTTCTTTAAGAAGTCGGGAATCTAATCCATCTGCACTGCAATTAAGCAGCAACAGGCTCCAATAACTGAATGTTGGAAAAGATAATTTCCTGAATGGATGTTTTTCCTTCTATTTCGGTGCGAATTTCTCGACGATTTAGGATGAAGTAATCGCCAACCTTTTCGTACTCATCTGTAAACTCGCTTCTTCCGCCTTTTTGTTCGCCCGTTTTCGGATCGTGGTAAACAGAGTCATATTGATGAGACAGGTAGCCTTCTCCTGTATCATGACTGCTGAAGGTGTCAATGGTCACAACAACGTTGTGGATATGACGGTGGACGTGGCTCACTTCATTGTTGCGGACTTTGTAGCGATCGCCCTCGGACTTACCGCCTAAAAGAATCTCAACAGCACCAGTTTCGTCAGTTGCACCATAGCGAAATGTATTCGCGCCGTGGGTTTCTTCAAAAGAGCGACGGATGCGGTGAATCGCAATCTCCCATGCTTGATTGTTAATGAACTGCTTCGCCTGCTCGTCTTCTACCTCAAAAACTTCCGCCTTGAGATTCGAGTTGATGCGAATTTTGCCTGTAATCACCTGGTCATCCTGTTTATAGGTGACATCTGCGGTGTAACCAGGGAAGTTTTTCTCCCAAGTGTAACGGTTTTCGTATGCAGCACGAAAAAGTTCTTGAGCAGAAACTTGTGTTACTGTCATTGTTTCTCCTATCGTCACCTGTTGTGTTAGCTTTTTACCTTTGCTGCTATTAGCATAGAAGTAATTATGAAGTTTCGCATAGACCCCAAGTGGGTACACCTATGGTTAAATCTCTTCAAACTGTATTTCATGAAATAGCTTCTGTCAGCGATGAGCAAGAACTACGACGAGCTCTGATAGATACAGTGGCGGAGTATTTTGGCGTGCAGCGTTGGGGTCTCTATCTGCTGGATGAACCGTTCCCTCCAGAGGTAGATGCTCAAGATGTTCCGGGTGTGTGTATGGAAAGCAATCCGGTTGGGCGCTTCGTCGTTGAACGTCATGCTCCTGTTCACGAGCAATTGGTGTTACCAACTGGAGATTGGAAGCATTTTTGCTCGCGCCATGACCATGAACACGTCATGAGCGGACCAATTGTCTGTGATGGTCGTCTTGTGGGAACGCTTAACCTCGCCCGTGAGCATGGTACTGCTGCTTTTAACGTCAATGATCTGGCTGACATGAGTGCTTTATGCCTTCATGTTTCCGCAAAACTCGCCACCTTACGCGCCAAACCAAAAACATCTCTTTGTCCGTTAGCAAGTCGTCTTACTCCCCGTGAATTAGAAATTGCTGAGTTGGTGGCGCGGGGGTTAACCAATGCGGAAATTGGCGAAAAACTTTGGATTACACAAAATTCTGTCAAGCAAGCGCTCAAACGGATGTTCCGCAAACTAGAAGTTTCGGCGCGTGCTGAGATGGTCGCAAAGCTGCAAGATAGTTTGGGAGCAGTTATCAGTTAAGTGGTCAGTTGACACTTTGGAAGCAGTGCCAGGTATTGCGTCCTTAAGTAGTAGAAGTGGTAAAAAAGTTTGTCGAGTGCTAACTTCCAGTCAATTACCCTTTTTTTCTTGGGAAACTTCCTCAATCCAAACTCGAATAGTACTAGGATGTAATGACACACAAATTTCCCAAAATTCTGCTGTACTTTTTTTAACAAAAATACCATCCGTCTTTGTCTCAGAAAATAAACGGCTTTCGTATTTGACTACCCATCCCATCTATCAACACCTCTTTTGATTTTTACTAGTGTCTATAACCAGACAAGTAATACAAACACTAAAAAAATTAACACAAATGAAAAAAGAAAAAAGGACAGTTAAGACAGTTAAGACAGTTAAGACAGTTAAGCGAAAAAATCTATTTAAAGAATGAAATTTTAATATTTCTAAAGAATGAAATTTCAATGTGTTGCTCAAATCAAACTTTTCATCACTCAATACCCGCTAGAACACCGATTCAGTAATCAGATAGAAGTAAAGGCAGGCTCAGTAGTGTTGGTAAAAATTTTGGCAAGGACATGAAGATTATGAACAACGGCTACGCGACGAAGGTGAAATAAGTTTTTGCGAGCTTAACTTCCTAGGATTGACTCAATCTATCACAAGTTTCTCTTTTAATGGAGGAACAGCCACTCTAGACGAAGCCATATCTGCAAATGTATACGTTCGCCGTAACCCGCGTACAGATGACAGGCAGTTAGCCTGGTATTTTGGTACATTTGATGGCAACAATACCTTTACTTTTTTGAGTTCTGGTCCACTCTCACAAGAGCAGCTACTTTCAGAGAATAATATACTTGCAGGCTTTGATAACGTTTTTACAAATACAGGGGCTAACGTTGAGGGTACACCGTATAACGGAAACGCAAGTATTGAGCGCGTAGACTTTGTTTTGAAAACTCCTGTGGAAGCTAGCGATCGCACTGGCTTTGTTGTCTTGGAAAGAGGTGCGCCAAACGGACACGATGGTTTTGGAATTGCCGCAATTACACAAGTGAGTTCTTCTGGTAAACCAAGCGGTTACGGTTCTGTTGTTAAGATACCAGCTTCTTCATGGGGAAAAGTTCCTTTGGTCACACCCATTCCCCAAACCTATGTTGTGAACAATATTGCTAATGCTGGAACAGGAGTTGCCCAAAACCCTGCTCTAACAGTACCTGCTGGACAAACTTTAGGTGGTATTATTATCAAAACAAGCGAACTTATTAGTCCAGGTCAAACAATTTACGGTTACTCTATTTTCAGTCCCGACGTAACCTGTTCACCAGCTCAACTGGTTAATGTAAACAATCCCTGCTTTCCATTAGATACGAAGGCGGAAGGCGGTATCGATCTACCTTCTGTAAATTTAGGAGCCGTAAAACTCACTTCAGGAGTGTAGATGATCTGAGCAAAACAGATTTCTCTGATGGGGAGAATTCAGAATTCAGGAGTCAAAAAACATAATATTCTGACTCCTGAGTTCTGAGTTCTGACTCCTGTTGTTATGATTCGCGCCCAGGTGCCCAAGTATCACGCCATTTGACAGTCCCTTCTTTGGCAATCACCCAGCGACGATTCATCAGATTTTCGCGCAAAGGCGATCGCCCTTCTCGCAACATAGCGTATTTATAACTAATCAACTTGCCAGCACTTTCATCAAACGGAATCTCAGCAAACCATGTATTAGAGTTGATGTACTCCAGAGGATATCCCTTGCCAATATCCCAGTTACCTAATTCCGGACAATCTCCAATCACGACGATAGTTTCACCCAGTTGAGTTTGTACACCATTGAGTTGGACTCGCACAATCGTTTGCCCTTTCACCCGTTCTCCAACTCGGCTTAAGACGATCACGCCACGCTCTTCGAGTTGCAAGTCATAGATTTTACCGTCTTTCACTTCATACTTATTGCGAGTCATGACACAGGTGTGTTCTCCATCAGGTAGTTCTGTTGTGACCTCTGGTATGGTCACGGCTTCACCCTTATTTAGTAAAACAAAGCACAGGGAGTCCCGATAGCGACGTACGTAGCCGTAAACATCCGGCGTGATGTATTTTTGCCATTGGCTACCCATCGAAATCGCTGGATTGAGTCGCCGTAAGCCAGAAAGTAGCCTGATGTAACGATAAATTTCACTATCCGTATCCCATTTATCCATCATTGGACGGTTGTATGGGTCATTTCCACCATTAGTGTCATCGTGGAGATATTGTTCCGTCCCATAATAGATGCAAGGAATACCACGAGAAGTCATAATCAGGGTAATTGCCACTTTCAGTATCGCTGGATCAGAGTTCAGCGATTGGAAACGGGGCATATCGTGGTTGTCAAGAAAAGTAATTAACTCTGTCGCTCCGTTGTAGCGATAATCTTGGTCAAAAATCTCTTGAATCAGATGAAATCCACCTTCTGCACCTTGTGCCAAAGCTTCCCTAATGGCTACGCACAGCCCAAAGTCTAACATCGTCATGCCAGAATTATTGGCAAATTCTACAGAGCGATCGTCATAAGGATGGCTGAAAATCCATTCACCAAAAATAAACACATCTGGTTTGTGATTGTACATATCACCTGTGAATTCTTGCCAAAACCAGATGGGCATATGCTTAACAGTGTCCACCCGCAGTGCATCCACACCCCGGTCTAGCCATTGCTTAATTGCCGATTTGATATAATTACGATATTCAATGTTGTTCTCGTTAAACGTTGCAAGACCGGAAAGTTCACAGTTTTGTACTTGCCATTCATTTTCCCAGTCTTGCACTTCGCCATAGTGGTGATACCAGTGCTGCTCATCATCGTTAAAGTCAGCAATTTTCACTCCATCGTCGTATAATTCACCTTTAGTACCACTAATATCAGGTGAGCTATGGTTGCAGACAATATCCAGCACCAGCTTCATCTTGCGCTCGTGCAGTTCAGCAATTAATCTATCAAATGTGGTATCTTTTGTTTCTTGGGTTTTGTTTAAAGAAGGCTCTTCACCGTTAGCAATGAAGCGAGGATTAATCCGCTTAAAGTCCTTTGTCCAATAGCCATGCATTGCGGCATTGCCAACAAACAATTCTTCAATTTGCTCAAACAGAGGAGTTAACCAAATCGCAGTCACTCCCATGCTTTTGAGATAGTCTAACTTGTCGATGACGCCTTGCAAATCACCGCCCCAGTACTTACCCCAATCTTGTCGAGTTGGATCATACAGTTCTGCATTTTCACCTTCGCTGTTTGAGCGATCGCCATCATAAAAGCGATCCACCACAATAAAATAGAGAGTTTCCTGACGAAATTCAATATCTCTGGTGTAAAGAAACTCTAGGTCAATTTCTGTCTCTGATGGTGGTGTTTCTATAATGGCAGTGACTTCTGCCTCTGCATCTTCTACCTTGTATTGATCTTCTGAAAACAGCGATGGAGGAGTATTTACCATATGAGGATGAAAAATTTTACGCAACTAAGGTTTGCAGATTAATTAGCAATCTACTTCTAAGTAGTATGTGTAACTACAAATTCTGGTATTATCTAATCTTTCTTAAGAAAGAGGTATCTATCCCTGGCTAGTTTCTAAATATACCTATATTTATATATCTATAGATAGAGGATAAAGCAAAGAGAATAGAATAATGGTCTGTGAAGAAAAAATTGAAAGTAGGATAAGTAGGATTAGTGGGTTTTTAGTCTAAAAAGTGTGAAAATTAAAAAATCCCGCCAAACGTGTATGATTGGCGAGAAAACTAAACTTGTATTACCTGGTCATTAACTATCACACTTGTACAACCTATAGGTCAATCCATAGGAATATATATTTTTTGATATAGTCTAACCAGCTATTTCATTGTCACTGCCAGTTGGGTAGTGGCTTTTTTATATAGAGGACTCATATTTGATTTTTGAAATATACGTAGGGTGCGTTATGCCTCTGGCTAACGCACCATCCAAAGGCTTTGGTGCCGTACTTTCGGCGATAACACACCCGAAACATACTTAGATTTTTTCATAAATCAAATCGGATTCCTATATAATCTTCCATAAATTTAGTTGTATCCTAAAATCGCGATAGCAAGGTGTTAGCAAGATTTTACTTATCCAAAGTGCAAATTCAAGAGAAATAGGAATTAACGATATGAGCGGACAAAATCAGCAACACTACCAAAAAATCAGCAATATTTATGACGATTTGTGGTCTTACTCAGAAGAGTACATTAAATTTATGACTACAAAGGTCATTGAATATTTACGCTTAAAACCGACAGATACTCTTGTCGATTTAGGGTGTGGTACAGGGATTTATGCAAAATCAATTCTGAAGCAGATACAATTAGATAACTCAATTATCTGCGTAGACCCTTCTGAGAAAATGCTCCAACAAATACCTGATAGCCCTCAATATAAAATTATGGCATTAGATGCCATAGATTTTTTATCCCAAGCCGAAGTTTACAATAAGGTTCTAATAAAAGAAGTAATCCATCATATAGATAACAAAGAACTACTATTCAGTCGTTTATTTCAACGGTTAACTAGTGATGGGATTTTCTTGTTAATACTTTTACCTCCAACTATTGATTACCCCTTATTTGATGAAGCTTTGCATCTATATGAAAAAAGCCAGCCTCACTATAGCAATCTTGCTAACTTGCTTGAAAAAGTAGGCTTCAAGGTATCAGTTAATTTAGTGGAATATCTTCAGGCTATTCCTAAATCACAATATTTCCATATGGTGGAAAATCGCTATATGTCCCTGCTTTCATTGTTTGATGATAAACAACTAGCTGAAGGTTTGGCGGAAATGTCACAAAAGTATGCTCAACAATCTATTCTGGAATTTCCTGACCGTTTTGTTTTTATTACAGCAAGTAAGTTGTAAAATCAGATATTTTTCTAGGTCTTGGGCTGCATCGGTTGCTATAGCAATCCGAATTGAATTGTGAGAAAACAGTTAAGCCAAAATATATCTCAATAATGAAATTTTTATATGTTGCGAGAATCGTTGTTTTTATAACCAAAAACCAAACCAGCCAGTAAGACAAATTGACTTACTGGCTAGTCTTAGGATTATTGAACTTTTGTGGGGTTATTTAAATTCAATCTTTCCTTTTACCCTATATTTACCACCATCGCCTGAAAAATAACGAGTACTAAGTTCGCGTTGAATATAACGCGAACATTGCTCCCTTTTCCACATCCCGTGAAAAGTCAGATTCCCTGTTCACGAATTCGATGAAAAATTGGACAAGTTACCGAGTTTGAATGTTGGGAAGTTGCTCAGGTTCGACTGTCAATGCCACGGTTTGCCCATTTCGCCGAACGTCCATTTGCAAATTGCCGCCGACACCAACTGTCTCTAGAAGCCGCTGAACCACGTTTGCTTTTGTCACTGGCTGGTTATTGATTGCTGAAATCACATCGCCCGGTCGCAGTCCTGCTTTTGCTGCTGGCGTGGCTCTTCCAACTTCGACAACCAGAATTCCTTGGTCATCTTCAACCTGAATCTTGCTGTTGGGAGCGTTGTTAATTTGCTGCTTGACTTGCGGGTTGAGAGTGACCATCTGGATGCCAATGTAGGGATGTTGAACTTGCCCTGTGGCAATAAGCTGCTGGGCGATCGCTTTTGCGGTGTTGATGGGAATCGCAAAGCCAAGCCCTTGTGCTCCCCTCAAGATGGCAGTATTAATGCCAATGACTTCACCTTTGGCATTTAACAATGGTCCACCGGAGTTGCCAGGATTGATTGCGGCATCAGTTTGAATAAAACCAACGCGCTTATCGGGTATACCGATGTCTACGCTAGAGCGCTCAGTTCCACTAATTACGCCAACTGTTACGGTTTCTTGTAAACCGAGAGGATTACCGATAGCGATCGC
Organism: Scytonema sp. PCC 10023; assembly: GCF_963920835.1. Lineage (NCBI taxonomy): Bacteria > Bacillati > Cyanobacteriota > Cyanophyceae > Nostocales > Scytonemataceae > Scytonema > Scytonema sp. PCC 10023. The sequence continues at coordinate 4,397 of NZ_CAWUDP010000004.1, read as the reverse complement.
CCATTGTCCCTGTCGGACTTTATCAGAATCACCTATAACAACCGCCGGTAAATTATTCTCTGCTTGTACCTGAATAACAGCTACATCAGTCACCGGGTCTTTCCCTAAAACTTTACCTGGCAAGATGCGACCATCTTGAAAGGACACAGTGACCGTATCTGCTTCATCCACAACATGAGCATTAGTCAGAATCAGACCAGTAGGGTCAATCACAAAACCAGAGCCAAGTCCCCGCAAAATTTGTCCTGAAGGCGGAACTCCCCGCGCACCACCTAGAAAGGGTTTGAGAGCATCTGGCACATCCCCTCCCAAGGTGCGGGAGACATTCACTTGAACGACAGCAGACTCTACTTTGTCTACAGCTTCTGTCACAAAATTAGATTCGCCATCGGCAACAAGAGTGCTGCCAACATTAGCCAAACCCTCGTAGGCATAAGCAGGGCTTAACCAACCACTGAACAATACAGTACCAACGCTCACTAACACCAGGAGTATGCAAGTAGATAACTTGTGTAACAAGCGCTGAAAATCTGTCAGTTGAATCTGCTGTGTTTTCTGACTTGAAGAGGGGTGAGCAAAGTAAAAGTTTGTAGAATCGCGAACTGACAAGTTAGCGCCTGTGCGATCGCCGTACATAGTTTTTATTCCTTTGTTGGGATGAATCAAGGATGTGGGCAATTTATTTCAAGGCTCGTGTTCTAGCCTGTCTCAAGCGTAGTAGAAAGGTGGTATTGCAAAACTTCACTCAGCTGATAGATTTTGCTGGACGAACTGCAAAGTTTCTTCGCAATGCTCAAACCTGACAGATAAGCTAAAGTTATCGTGTCAAGACTTTTGGATGACAACGCACCTAGTTCATGATTCCCTGAATGTCTGCTTCATTGAAAAGAATCGTTGTTTCAAAACCCACCCTACCCATTTCTGGCTCTGGATCCATCTCCATTTCAACAGCATAAGTCCATGTTCCTGAATTGGGTCGATAGTTTTTAATCGTACCATGGTGAAATGGATAAACGAATGCGACGCCTGTATCACCCGGAATTCACGGCTAGCAGGCTGTATGTAATTATAAAATTATTAAGTTAATTAAACAGAATATCCTGCAACCGCGCCAACTATAGGAAGCGGACGGTTGTTAAGACCTAAAAGCTGCGACTCTATACTAGTGACAACAAACTTATGCCTAAAATAGACCCCGCCAAGTTTAAAAAAGTCTCTGTCAGCCTTCCCTTTGGCATCGGTTCTGCTGAATGGGAAGCCGATCCAACTGAGCGTCGGGCTGCATGGTCGTTATATGTTGAACTTGTGACCCGTATTGCTGTTCAACCTTTGGAAATTGACGAAGGACTGTTGCGTGAGGCGCTAACATCTTTATACAGTCTGTTTGGCATAACACGGGAAGTCCTCAAACAAGCTGGACCAGATGTTGGTGCATCCCGCGAGTCTGTTGGAGGCATTGCTATAGCGGTACTGAATAATGGTTTGCGTCCTTTTCTTGCCAAATGGCATCCACTGTTGCAGACATGGGAAGCACAGCGTCCTCCTCACTTGAGTCCTAAAGAGCATGAGCGCAATTGGTCTGAGGAAGGAAATTTGCGGGATGAATTAGAAGCGTTGAGAAGAGATTTGGAACAATATGCCAACGCCCTAGCAATTATTGCTGGTGTGAAGGAATAACAGGAGAAGCTTCTAAATGACCTACGCTCAACCTCAGTTCGATGTCTTCCTTTGCCACAATAGCGAAGATAAGGAAGCAGTCATAAAAATTGCCCAGCAATTAAAGAACGACTATAAGATTGAACCGTGGCTGGATGATTGGGAGCTACGACCTGGTTTTCCTTGGCAGCCGGAATTAGAAAAACAGATTGCCCACATAAAGTCAGCAGCAGTTTTTGTTGGTAAGAGTGGTATAGGTCCGTGGCAAGAAGATGAAATATATGGTTTTTTGCGTCAATTTAAGCAACGAAAGTGCCCTGTTATTCCTGTACTGCTTGCTGATGCCCCACAGAAGCCTCAACTCCCACTTTCCCTAGAAGGCATAACTTGGGTTGATTTTCGCGAACAAACGCGTGTTTATACTGCTCCGATAATTAAGCTGGTCTGGGGTATTACTGGGCAAAAGCCAGAGACAACAGTGAAGGTGATCCCGGAAAGTCAAAGCGATGACCTCAGTTATGAACCGAAGAAAGAAGTCCCCAATACCCAAGAACTGAGAAACCTAGAGGTTATAGAAACTCAAAACACCCCGCAAAATCAACGAGATGATTCAGATGATGACCTCAGTAGCGAGCAGGTCATAAACTACACTGTACTCCAAGAATTCCTAGCAGTGGGAAATTGGCTGGAGGCTGATAGGGAAACCAGAGCTATTGTGCTTAAGCTATCTGGTCGAGAACAACAGGGTCAACTTGAAGCAGAAGATTTGAGAAAATTACCCTGTCAAGACCTCAGCCAAATCGACCAACTTTGGGTTAAATATAGTGATGCGCGATTTGGTCTTAGTGTACAGCAGCGTATTTGGCGAAGTATTGGAGGAACAAGGGGCGCAGGTTACGAAGTCTTTCAGCGTTTCGGTGATTGCGTTGGCTGGTTTGTAAGAGGTAATTGGAGTACATATGATAACCTTATTTTTGCTTTAACTGCTTCTGATGGTCATCTTCCGTATTGCAGAGCTTGGCTATATTCGAAGCGATCTAATGCTGTTGTAAGTCGTTTCTCTTCTCTCATGTCAAGGCTTGAGCAATGCAAAATACAATCTGACACTGCGCTTACTGAACAGATTATCAAACCAGAGCTTCCAAATGGGCAAGCAATTCAACAGAATATAACTCTAAATGAGGATAGAAACACATCAAGACCCGCTAACTTAACCTTACTTGTTTTAATAGCTATAGGTACAGCTATATTACTTGGTACTTCGTTGGGCATTTACTTTTTCAATGGAGGGAAATATCCTTCTCCCCAACCTTCGATATCTCCTTCTCCTCAAGCTAAAGTTTCTGGCATTTTTACCTGGATGAATCAAAGTTTTACCTGGATACCAGGCAGTTCCCCCAGCAGTGGGTATAGTATAACTCCACCTGGTGTGTTATCGATAACTGCCGGCGGAGACACAGAAATTTACACAGAAAATAAAGAATCTGTTAAGACAGCACCCGTTGTTACTTATCCATTAAATGGAGACTTTGAGGTGCGGGTTAAAGTTAAATTTAATCCTACTATCAATAATCAGCGTGCTGGTCTTGGTATTAGGTCAACAAATGCTCCAAATGATCATCTACGCATTTACAAGTTAGAAGGTAAACAGATTGAAATGTGTAGAAATCTATCAGCACATCCAGAACCCTTAGGTAAAACGCCTTATGAGGATGAGACTATTTATTTTAAGATCAAAAGACAAGGTAAAGATTTTAGTATGTTTTACAGTTCCAATGGGAGCAATTGGGTTCTTTTAAAAAATGACAATTTAGAAATATCTCCAGAGGTAGAAATATTTCTTTTTGTTCTTTCCGCAAACAACCGAGATCCTGTTACTGCACAGTTTAGTGACTTCGTAATCACTCGTCTATGAAACTTCAATCACCCAAGTTGATCTGAGGTTTTTTGTGAGTGTCAGAGAATCTCAATGATGGCAATAGACAAAAATGCAGGATGCCATTGTGTTATACCATCATCACTCAGCCTGTCGTGGATGCCATAATTGCTGAAATCGTAGAAAAAGCCTTGCTGCATTCCCGCTGCTTTGTGTGTACGCACTTATTGAATTTCTACATAAAGTTTCTTGTCTAAAGCATTTGCATATCTTTCTAAAGTAGAGATACCAACATCTGAACCATCGTTTTCGATTTTGATGATTATAGATTCATGCAAATTTAACCGACGTGCTAATTCTTCTTGTGTGATTCCCGCTTCAATTCTTGCTTGCGCCAGTAGCACCCCAATTTTAAAACTGGAATATCCAGATTCAAAATCTTCAGCAAACTCCGCATCGGTTTGCTTGCGTCTGCCAATGTATTTCTCAACATCACTCATCATTTTGCTTCCCACTTAAATAATCTCTTTTTGGGAGAGTATCCCAAATGTGTAAATTTTCCTCATCCCACAGACTGGAAGTCTGGGGCTACACAAACCAAGTCCCTTCGGGTTCGCAGTCGCCTACGGAGGGAGACCCTCCTGCAGCGCTGTCTCACCGCCTGCGCGGACTAATACATCTAGCCTGCGGAGGCAGGCTTTGTCTGTGTAGCCGCGATTTCTAATCGCCCGGTATTTTTTATTTTGCAGACAGAGAATCAAAAAATTCTTCAATAGGGCAGCGTTCTGAATCTGTGCGGTAAAAGACAACCTGCTATATAAATTCTAGACTTGTCTAGACATTTACTTCTTTCTTCATAGGGAGC